>JANXSB010000237.1 GCA_025352865.1 Chthoniobacter sp.
CCGGCACCGAGCTTTACCGGCAGGCGCTGGAAAATGGCTGGTTCGCGGGCGACGCGCATCTCGTGGACGGCCACGGCCAGCAGGCCGCCGCGCTGGAGTACGACAACCTTTCGCGCGACGAGATTTTCGCCGCTCTGGAGAAATTCTACCGCGCCTACTACTTCCGCCCGCGTCCCATCGCGCGCATGCTCGGAGAGATGATGACGGACTTCGGCGTGATGAAACGCCGGCTCCGCGAAGGCGCGGAATTTTTCCGCTTTCTCCGTCTGCGGAGCGCAGGGGCGTAAAGCGATCGGCTAGGGTTTCTTCGGAGGCTTGTCGTTCGCGCTGATGCTCGTGGCCGTATCCGCCGTCGCGGTGACCAGCGCTTCCATGCCCGGTTTCAGCGTGTCGGCTTTGGCCTTCGCCCCGTTGACCGTAACCGCCGTCGTCGCGGTGATCTTATAGGTCTTCGCATGCTTCTTTCCCACGGTGATCGAGTCCGCGGAAACAGAAATGATTTTCGATGTGGCATCGCCCGCCCAAGCGGGTGTGGCGAGGAGGAAGACGGCGAGAACGCCTAGGCGGAGGGGATGGTTTTTCATGCGGAAACAGTTACGGGCGGGCTCCGTAAAAGCAATGACCGAGTGAGTGACGAGAATGTAATTGCAAAGTGCGTGCGTGCGGAGATGGGGCGTACATAGTCCCGCCTCATGCGTTCCATTCTCCCCCACTTCCGACTTCTCGCAGCATCGTGTATCGCCCTGGCTTTTGCCCTCCCTCTGCGCGCCGACACCGTGCTGGAGACGGAAACGGCGGAACTCGGGGCGAAGGGAACCGGCCTGGTTAGTAACTCCGTGCAATTCGAGAAGGGTCGTGACGGCAAGACGGCCTTTACGCTGACCCAGTTTGAATACGGCATTACCGACCGCTGCGAGATTCTAATCGAGCCGTTCTTCCACGAGTGGAGCCGACCCAAAGACGGCCCGAGCTTTCATGGCATGGGCGATATTGAGATTACGCCCTCATACATGATCGTGCTGGATAAGAAGGAGAGCTGGGTGCCGGCCATCGTTCTTGCGTTCAAAGTGAAGGTGCCCACGGCGCGCAACCCCGACATTGGTTCGGGCCGTTGGGATTACTACCCGTATGTGATTGTCGGGAAGAAGTTCGGCGACTGGATTCTGAACGCGAACTTTGGGGTGAATTTCGTCGGGCGGGCAAAGGATGACGCCACGACCAGGAATCAGTTCATCTACGACTTTTCGGTCGAACGTGTCATCACGGAAAACTGGAGCTTGTTTGCGGAGGTCTTTGCCAACTCCAAGCCGGCGGAGGGGGAGAAAGGCACGTTCTCCGGCGCACTGGCGACGGAGTATAAGTTCACCAAGATGTTTAATGCGTTTGTGAGCGTGGGTTATGACACCGACCACCTGTTTAATGTCAGGCCCGGTTTTAACTTCGAGTTCTAGGCAGTAACTCAGCGGCTTCGATGCAAGGCCGGAGACATTGCTCAATTGGCTGGCTGGCAGTGGCGGCGCTGTTTCTCCTGCCAGGGATGCTGCCGGGAGAGGAACGAAAAAGCCCGGCGCAGCAGGGCAATGAGGCCTTTAACAAGGGTAACTACGATCTGGCGATTGCCTGTTTCACCGAAGCCATCCGGCTTGACCCCAAAGATGTGCGCGCCATCGCCAGTCGCGGTCATACCTATGAGGTCAAAGGCCAGCACGCGGAGGCCGCGGCGGATTACGATGATGTGATCCGGCTCGATCCCGAAAGCACCAGAACCTACCATGCCCATTTTTCCGCCTACAAGGGCAGCCGTGACAGCGCCGGTGCCATGGCGGCCTATGAGGAAGACGTGGAGCTTCATCCCAAGAACCCGACAGCCTACCTCAATCGCGGCTTTGCCTGTTATCGGAAGGGTGATTACCACAAAGCCATCGCGGATGACAATGAAGCCATCCAGCTCGACCCGAAGTCCGCGAAGGCTTACTACCATCGGGGCAATGCCTGGCGGGCGATGGGTGACTATGACAAGGCTATCGCGGATGACGACGAAGCGATCCGGCTGGAGCCCAGTCACGCCAAGGCCCATGCGAACCGAGGCAATGCTTATGAGGCCAAAAGCGACCATGCGAAGGCCGTGGCGGACTTTCAGGAAGTGATCCGGCTCGAACCCAAGGACGCGCTCGGCTACAATCAACTGGCGTGGCTGCTGGCGACATGTCGTGAGGTCGCTTTCCGCGACGGCAGGAGGGCGGTGGAATATGCGACGACGGCCTGCGCGCTGTCTGCGGGTCGGTACCCGACGGCGCTGGATACGCTGGCCGCAGCCTGCGCCGAAGCGGGGAACTTTGAACAGGCCATTCAATGGGAAACGAAATACCTGGAAACGCCCGCTTTGCCGGAGAAGGCCGCGCGGGTCGGAAAAAGCCGGCTCGCACTCTATCAAGGCCACGAGCCGTATCGTGCGGAGAAGTAGCATCGCCCCGGCGCGCATTACCAAACTGTCACGGTGCGTGGGTTGACAGCAGTTTGGGCGAACCTAGCTTCGCTCATGTCGTGCCATCCCCCTCGATCCTTTGCCATCGTTGCCGGTTTGCTGTGCGCCGTCCTGTCGAGCGCCGCGTGGGCGGATGAATTTTCGGATATGTCCGCGAGCATGGGCACGACGCTGCGGCTCGTCGGCGTCACCCACACGAGCACTGGCCCTCCCCCTGACAACCTCCCGATCAATTCATGGATTCCGGCTTACGAGGGAGCTGCGGCCAACACAGTCCTGCTTTCCAATCCGCACATGGCTGGGGCGGATGCGTATGGCAATGTCTATATCGCGGACAAGGCGAGCCACTCGATCCTCAAGATCACCACCGACGGGCTCATCCACACCATCGCGGGCACGCATGTCGCAGGCTTTAATGGCGACGGGCCGGCCCTGGGGACGACGCTCCAGATTGACCGCCCCAACGGCCTTTTCGTCTTCCCCGATGGCACTGTCTATCTGCTCGACCCCGGCAACCTCCGCATCCGCCGCGTCACGCCCGATGGCATGATGTCAACCATCGTGACCAACCCCGGAACGGACATCGGGCAAACGCCGGGTACCGGTTTTGACTGGTATCCCTCGGGCCGCGCGCTGTGGGTCAGCCCCGACCAGCAGCTCATCTATTTCACCAATGAATATGCGCCCACGCCGCCGAGCATCGTCGCCGACGGAGCGTGCGTGAAAAAGTGGACGCCCGCCGGGGGGATCCAGATCATCTGCCATAAGACCCTTGGCTTTCGCAATCCGGGCAATATCGCGGTCAATCCGGTGGATGGGAAACTCTACGTCACCGACCGGGCCGAGGAGGAAGGCGTGCCGCAGCTCGAGGGTGGACTATGGAGGATCGACGGCCCCGATCTGCGAACGCGCATGACTGGCAATTCCACCGCGCCCGCAGCAGCCGATGGGCAGCTCGCGACGAACAGCTTCATCGAGCAGCCGCGCGGGATCGCCTTTCTGCCCAACGGCGCCTACTTCCTCTGCGCGCACAAAAACGGGAGCATCTGGTATGTGGATACCTCGGGCGTGATCCACAGATACATCAAGGGCAAGGGCTCGTCGGACGCCTACGGGCTTCCCGATGCGACCCATCCGCCGCTCACTGCGCTCAACTACATCAACCAGCCGCGCGCCGTCACGCTCGCGCCGGATGGCAATCTCCTCGTGGTCTGCAACGACAGCGGTTACGTCTTCCGCGTGAATAGCATCGTGCCGCACCTGCCCGCGGACCTGCGGCCCACGCACTTTGGCGCGGATGGGTTGCGGCTGAACTGGAGCGGGCTCTTTGGGCGCGGCTACCTGGTGCAGCGCACCCCGTCGCTCGTGCCTGCGAGCTGGCAGACCATCGGCACCGCCGCGGGCAATGCGGGCGGAGTGCCGTCCGAGTTTCTCGATCCGGCGGCGACGGGGCAGACGAAGGATTTTTACCGACTGGCCCCGGCGCTGTAGCTGCCGGGACGGTTCGCGCTTGCGCTGGCGGGCGGACTTCGCGGAGAAAGGCGGGCATGAATAACTCCCCGTCCCTCCGTCTTGCTGTCGCCGCTATTTTCGCCGCCGCTTTTGTCCAAACCGCCAGCGCGGAGATCGCGGTGAAAAGCGGGGAGAAGATCGCGTTTCTGGGCGACTCGATCACGGCAGGCGGGTGGGGGAGTCCGGTGGGTTATGTGCGGCTGGTGATCGCGGGGCTGGCGGCGAATGGCGTGCAGGCGGAGCCGGTGCCGGCGGGGATCGGCGGCCACAAATCCAACGACATGCTGGCGCGGCTCGATCGCGATGTGATTTCGAAGAAGCCGGACTGGATGACACAGAGCTGCGGTGTGAATGATGTG
>JANXSB010000304.1 GCA_025352865.1 Chthoniobacter sp.
GTGATGTGGCGGAGGACGAGGAAGGCGGCGATGAGGCCGACGGCGAGGAAGATGTATTCGCCAGGATGTTTCGCCTGCTCCGCGCCGGTGGCGGCGGCGAGGCCGTGCTGGGCGCTGGAGCCGAGCCAGACGAAGAAACAATTCGCCGGGATGATCGCGAAAAACGTGGCGAGGAAGTAGGGCCAGAAGCCGATGGCGGTGAGGCCGTAGGCGTAGTTGGCGAGGCCGAAGGGCATGGGGCAGAGGCGCAGGAGGGCGATGATTTTCCAGCCCTCGCGGCCGATGGCGGAGTCGATGAGGCGGAATTTTTCGTGGTGCCCGAGCCAGCGGTTCACGGCGTTGCGCGCGAGGTGGCGGGTGACGAGAAAATTGACCGCCGCGCCGCCATTGGTCCCGATGGTGATGGCGATGAATCCTTTCCAAAATCCGAAGATGCCGCCACCCGCGAGGCCGAACGGGGCGAGCGGGATGATGACCATTTGCAGGAGCACGATCACGCCCGCGTAGGCGAGCACGCCGAGCCAGCCGTACTGCTGGAATTTGTCGTGCGAGGAGAGGACGAGATCGGTCAGGCGGTGCATGGATTTTGGGAGCGGTGCTTTTCGCAGAATGCGTGCCGATTGCAACCGCGCGCGCCGCCTTGCTGCGCGCCCGCGCAGGCTCTACACAGCGCGCGTGCTCTCCTCGCTCAAAGTCCGCCACTTCCGCTGCTTCGACGCGTTCGAGGCGGAGTTTGCGCCGGGGGCGAATTTCATCGTGGGGCCGAATGCGCGCGGGAAGACCTCGGTGCTGGAGGCCGCGTGCATCCTGCTGCGGCTGCAATCGCCGCGCGTCACGCGGCTCGCGCATGTCATCCAGCACGAGCGGCGCGGGCTGGTGGTGGATGGATATTTCGGCGTGCGGCACATGCAGTTTTACCTCAGCCGGGAGCGGAAAAAACTCGCGCTCGACGAGGTGGAGCAGAAGACGGCGCGGGAGTATTTGGAAATCGCGCGGCTGGTTTATTTTGGAAACCGCGACATCGAGATCGTGCACGGATCGGGCGAAGGGCGGCGGCGCTTTTTGGATTTCGTGGCGGCGCAGCTCGACGGCGCGTATCGGAAAACGCTGCGCGATTACGAGCGCGCGCTGCGCTCGCGGAATCTCCTTTTGAAATCGGCGACGACGCGCTGGCGGGAGATCGCGGCGTTTGACGAGCCGCTGCTCGCCGCGGGCGTGCGGGTCGCGGAGGGGCGCGGGCGCTTGATCCGCGAGCTGCAGGAGCCGGTGAATGCGGCGCATGCCGCGATTAGCAGCGCGCGGGAAAAGCTGCGGCTGGAGTATGTGCCGGGCGGTGGCGAGGACTTCGCCGCGACGCTCGTCGTCGCGCGAAAGGACGACGCGCGGTTGCGGCAGACGACGGCCGGGCCGCATCGCGACGACGTGGCGTTTTCGCTCAACGGTCTGTCCTCGGACATCGCCAGTGAGGGCCAGCAGCGCACGCTCGTGCTCGCGCTGAAGCTCGGGGCGGCGCGCTTGCTGGAGCAGCATTTCGGCACGCCGCCGCTGCTCCTGCTCGACGACATTTTCGGCGAGCTCGATCTCGCCCGCCGGGCCGCGCTGCTTGCGGCGCTACCCACCGGGGCGCAGCAGATCATCACCACCACGCATCTCGATTGGGCACCGCCGGACTCCGCCGCACGGGTACTGCGCCTGTAGCTGGCGCGGATTTTTCCAGACCTGGAGAGTAGGGGGGTCGAACCCCTGACCTCGTCATTGCGAACGACGCGCTCTACCAACTGAGCTAACTCCCCGTCTGAAATCAGGCCGCGAACTATTGCCGGAATGGACAACGCGGCAAGCGAAAAGTCGCGCGCCATTTCCGCGGGCCGCGGGCCGCGAGATGTGCATTGACCGGCCTGTGCGGGTGGCTAGCCTGCGCCGTCCAATGAGTTCGCTGAACAAGAAATTTCCGCGGTTGCTGCCGGAGCCGATTCGCAAAGGGATGAAGGTGGCGGACCTCATCGACACGGCTTTCAAGGCCTACAATGGCGGGCGGCTCGCGGAGGCGTGCCGCCTTTTTTCCGGCAAGATGATCGCGGGTGACGGCGTGGTGGGTATGTCCCTGACGGGCGCGCTGACGCCGGCGGGGCTGGGGTGCTCGGCGATCGTGCCGCTGCTCAAGGCGGGCTTTGTGGACTGGATCATCTCGACGGGCGCGAACCTTTACCACGACCTGCACTACGGCCTCGGCATGCACCTTTACGCGGGCTCGCCGTTTTTGAATGACGTGGATTTGCGGCGCGACGGGATCATCCGCATTTACGATGTGCTGTTCGATTACGACGTGCTGCTCGATACGGATGCCTTCGTGCGCCACGTCATCCAGGGCGCGGAGTTTCAGCGCACGATGGGCAGCGACGAGTTTCATTTCCTGCTCGGAAAATATGTCGCCGCGCGCGAGCGGAAGCTGGGGATCAAGGAAACCAGCGTGCTCAGCGCCGCCTACCAATATGGCGTCCCCGTTTTCACCAGCTCGCCGGGCGACTCGTCCATCGGCATGAACGTGGCGGCGATGGCGCTGCGCGACTCGAAGCTGCTCATCGACGTGAACCGCGATGTGAACCAGACGGCGGCCATCGTCTATGCCGCGAAATCGGGCGGCGCGACTTCGAGCGTGTTCATCCTCGGCGGCGGGTCGCCGAAAAATTTCATGCTGCAAACCGAGCCGCAGATTCAGGAGGTCATGGGTATCGAGGAGCGCGGCCACGATTTTTTCCTGCAATGCACCGACGCCCGTCCGGACACCGGTGGACTGAGCGGCGCGACGCCCGGCGAGGCGGTGAGCTGGGGCAAGATCGACCCGGAAAATCTGCCCGACTGCGTGGTCTGTTACGCCGACTCCACGATCACCCTCCCGCTCATCACCGCCTACGCTTTGACCAAAGCCGCGCCGCGCAAACGCAAGCGCCTCTACGACCGCCGCGACGCGCAGTACCAGGCGCTCCGCGCGCAGTATTTCAAACACGGCCAGGTCGCGAAGATCGAACACCGCACCGACCTCGCGCAGCGGAAGCGCGGCCGCTCCGGCCGCTCCGTCACCGGCACGAAACGCTGACCCATGCCGAAGCCCGACGCCCGCACGCTGCTCTTCGAGCGCATCCGCTCCCGCCCGGCGAAATTCGTCCACGTCCGCGGCGTGCCCTACGCCGTCGCGCAGGAGGCGGCGGAAAATCCCGACGACTCCGACCACATCCACCTCACGCTCGAAGTGCCGCCCTTTGGCCGGCTCCGCGCCGCGGTGAATACCTTCTCGAAACTCAACCGCGCCGCCGGCTTCGACGCGCGCATCCGCATGGGCATCGTCCCCGCGCCTTACGAAAAAAAGCCCGACGCCGGCCTCGAGGAGCTGCCCGGCCAGGACTATGCGCAGCTCGAGGCCATCCTCCCGATCGCCTACGAGTCCCACGACCGCGAGGCGCTGGCCGCGCTGCTCATGGAGAAAATGAAGCGCGCCGTCCGCGCCGAAGTCTGGGGCGAGCTGTATGCGCGCGAGCACCTCGGCATCCACCAGATCCACAGCCGCCGCGCGAGCTGCGCCGTGGACAAGGACATCCGCAACCGCGACGGCGCGCTCAAGCTCTACTACGCCGACGGCCTTTCCGAGCTGCTGCTTTTCAAATTCTGCGGCCAGCCCTGAACATGGCGCAGCCGGATGGAGCTACGGCCGCGCGAGCGCGGCGGCGAGGGTGGCGAGGCGCTCGCGGACGCCGGGCGGGAGCGGGCGATGCAGGACAGCGAGCAGGACACCGGGGCGCGTGAAGATGCTGATGGCGGCTTGATCGCCGTGCAGGGCGACGTTTTCCAAAATGCCGATGGGGAGCGTGCCAGCGTCGTGCATTCGGGCTGCTGCGGTGTGCATGGCCGCGAAGTCGAAGCCGTCCGGCGCGTTTCCGGCGAGCGCCTTTTCCCCGCGCCATTCGAGGGCGCACGCGCTGACGCCGGGCAGCGCGGCGGTGCGGCGGCTGATGGCGGCGAGGTCGAGCATTTCGTCCGTCATGAAAAGCGCCTGGAGGGCTTCCTGCGGGAAGCGCGGCGGATGTTCCGCGGGCGCTTCCGGGGGGTGGGCGATTTCCACCGGCGGGCTGGGAATGCTGGAAACAAGCGGCTCCAGCGGGTGCCCCGACGTGGCGAAGGGAGTGGGGGGAGGCACGAGGATCGGGCGCACGACGGGCGGCGGATGAAGGCGGAGAGCGGGGAGATTCTCGTTCGCAGCGGTGGGAGCATCCGGCGGTGCGGCACCGGGCTCGGGATCAGGGCTGTGGTTTTCCGGCGGAGCCGCGGCGGCTGGCTGGGCGATGACTTGCGGTGGCGGAGGGGTGAAAACGTGGACGAGTGGAAGCGCGGGAGCCGCCGGAGAGTCGGAGGTCGGCGGGCTGGGGGACCGGTCTTCGCCGGTGGGCGGCGAATCCTGTGCCGGAGCCGCTTCCGGGGCGGCTGGTTCGGATGCCGGGACCGCCGTGCGGGCGCGCATCAGGCCGATCTGCTCGACGAGCTTTTGCAGCGGGAGCCGTATTTCCGTGTCGTCGCCGGGGGCGATTTCCCGCGCGAAAACATCTGGGCAGAGTGCGGCGATTTTCGAGAGCGGCACGGCGGCGCGACCGCGGGCGATGTCGGCGGAAAGGTCGTCGATGAAAAAGCGCAGCTCGCGGCTGGCATCGTGCAAGCCGGCGCGGAGGAGCGGTGTGGGGATGCGCGAGAGCACGTCGCCGAGCGTGAGCACGATCTCGTGGGCGCGTGGCGGCTCTGGTGGCCGGGCATTGGGCGCGGTGGGCCGGACCGGCGGATACAGGCCACCGCCGCGCGGGCCGAAATTTTTCGGGTGCAGGAACGCGCCCGGATCGGGTGCGGCCTCCGCGGGTCCGCTGTTCGCACCCGCCACCGCGGCGATGCTCTTTTCCCCTTCGCCCATCTTTTCGTCGCTTTGCTTGAGTTTGAAAAGGTGGTCGAGAAATCCCATGAGGCGCTAGTGGTCGTCCGAGGTGCTCCTCAGAACTTCCTCCAACG
>JANXSB010000331.1 GCA_025352865.1 Chthoniobacter sp.
GCGGGATTTTTGATTTCAACGGCGGTTTCAGCCGCTCGTGTGAGAGCGAAAACGGAAAGCCAGAAGCAGCAGATGAGCGTGGAGATTTTCATGGGTGTGGTGTGGGTGAGTTGTCAAAAGCGGTGCGGATTTCGTGAAGACTTCGCGCAGGCGCTCATCGGCCGGAGACGCTTTTCGCCTGGCGGATCATCCACTCCAGCTTTTGCGGGCGCGGGTCGGCGCCGTAGATGGCGGGGACGCCGTTCAAAATTCCGAGCAGGCGGTCGGGCGTGACTTCGGCGGCGTATGGGCTGGCCGTGAGCCATTCGGAAAACGCGCCCGCCGTTCCCGCGAGGCGCAGCGCGGGGCTGGCCTGCTCCAGCGGCGGCGCGTCTTTGGAAAAAGGAACGGTCCACTCGTGTTCCTTGTAGTCCGATGTGCCCGGCACTTTGTAGCGCACACGCACGGTGGCGATGTCGCCTTCGCCGCGCGGGTTCACCTCGCAGACGTAGAGCGCGTTGCCGCTTTCCGCCGCGCCGATCTCGGCGGCATCCACGGTGTTGTCGCGGAACTGCTCCTTCGTGAGCTGATGTTTCGCGTAGCCGATCTGCCGATACGCGGTGACGCGGCGCGGGTTCCACTCGACCTGCACTTTCCCGTCCGACGCCGCCACGCGCAGCGCGCCAGCGAGCTGCGCGGCGAAACCGCTCGCAGCTTCCTCGGGCGTGTTGATGAAGCCGTAGCGACCGTCGCCATTGCGCGAGAGCGCTTCGAGCACCGCGTCGTCGTAGCCTTCCCAGCCGATGCCGAAGCAGTCGAGCGCGACGCCCTGTTTCCGGTTCGCCTCGACCTTTTGCTTGAGCGCGTCCGGGTTCACGTCGCCGAGATTCGCCGCGCCGTCGGTGAGCAGGACGACGCGATTGATGCTGCCGACTTGGAAATGGCGGAGCGCCGTCGCGTAGCCGAGGTCGAGCGCCGCACTGAGATTCGTGCCGCCCTGCGGCGTGATCTCGCCGACGCGCGACGTGACTTCCGCTGCTTTGTCGCCCGCCACGCCATCGGCCCAGAGCCGCGGAGTGCGGGCGAAAGTGACGACGCTCAACCTGTCCTGCGGCTGCAACTGCGCAGCGAGCACGCGCAGCGCCTCGTGCAAAATGCGGACGCGATCCGCGCGCTCCATCGAGCCCGAGTTGTCGAGCAGCAGCACGAGGTTTAGCGGGCGGCCCGGCTGACGGCCCGCGGCGATGGTCTTCACGGAAAAGCGCAGCAGGTCGCGATTTTGCGCGAACGGATAGCGCGCCCGCTCCGTGGTGCAGGCCAGCGGCGCACCCGCGGCAGGCTCGGGATCGCGGTAGTCAAAGGCATTGATGAACTCCTCGCTCCGCACCGTCGCGACCTCGGGCATCTGCCCCTGCTCCAAACTCGCCGCCGCGAGTTTGAAAGCCACGTCGCTGACATTGAGCGAGAACGTGGAGAAGGCATTCACGCTCGTGGCGATCTCCGGCTGCGGCACAGGCGCAGGCGCGGCGGACTTTTGCGCAGCGGGTTTGTCATCCGATTCCTTCGCCGCGAGTTGCTTCACCACTTGCTCCATCTTGGCGACCTCGACGGGTTTTTCCGCGCTCATTTTTTTCTCATCCGACGCTTTCACTTTGGCCTGCAATTCCGGCTCTGCGCGGAAGACGAATTCATCAATCGAATCGTAAAGGTGCCGCGTGAGCACTTCGGATTCTTGGGCGACGTTGGCCGACTTGCCGGAAGGCGCGGACGCGGTGGGGGCAGCTTTGGCTTTCAGCAAAGGCTCATTCAATTCGGCAAACCGATCGAATCGTGTTTGGTCAGGCGTGTCCCAAAAAGTTCCCTCCGACGCGGTGTTGATGTTCACTTTGGCCGCCTCGTCGTCGCTCCAGAACCTGGTCTGAGCCACTGGCTTTCCCTTCGATTCATCCTCATTCACGAATCCGTCCAAATCCTTCCCGCCTTTTTCGTCGCGATTGATGAAGCCTCCAAGCTCGACGGCCTTCGTCGTGAGTTTCGTGTCGAGGCCCAGCGCGGTGTTTCTGCCGAAGGTTTCGGATTCTTTCCGATCCGCTAGACCGGTCGAAAGCGCATCGCCCACCAACCCGGTTTGGTTTTCCAACCGCCGGTAGCGGGTGGCTGTTTCTTCCAGGGCCAGAGGTGCGCGGCGCATATCCAGTTCGCCCGCGGGCTGGTCGGGCAGGCTCTTGGCGAGCGCGGCATTTTTTTCAAACCACCCGAGCGCATTGGCGTCATCCGCTTTGGCGATGGCCTCGCCGCCGAGCGCGGTGCCGCCCGTGTAGGCATTGTCTCCGCGGAGACCGAATTCATTTTGCAAGTCGGCGAGCTTCACAGTTTCGCGGGCCTCGCCGTCCGCCGTGGGTTTGGTCCCGAAGAAGTATTCGACGCCGGGTTTCGCCGGGGCGCTGGCGGCGGCCATTTCCGGTCGCGAGGCCGGTTCGGCGAGCGTTTTGGAAAGACGGCCAGCGACGGGGATTTCGCCGAGCCGCGACATCCGCTCTCCGCCGAGTTTGGTGGAGCCGTCGGCATCGAAATCCGTAGCCAGACGAACCGGCGCGATGACCATGTCGAGATTCATGTCGGCCACGTCGCCGGCGGCTCGGCCTTGGGTGAAAGCCAGCGTTTTATCCACGCCCTGCGCCGCGACTCCGCCCTCGGTCGCGACGAGCGCGGGCAGTTCGGCTTTGCCATTAGTCGAGAGCATCCGGGAAAAAGTGGCGGTGCCGCTCGCACCCGAAACTCTGTCTTCGACGGGCTTGTTGCGGGCGAGGCCATCCGCCTGCCGGGCGAAGCCGCGGTCGCTGGTGCCGGGGCCTGCGGGCGCAGGTGAAAAAGCGGCGATCGGCTGCTGGAGATTGACTTTCCCGGCGGTCGAGAGCGGTTCGGAAATAGTGGCCCCGCTCGCTACGGTGATGTTGTCGAGCGTGGAAGCCCCGGCTCTGGTCTTCCCCGTGATGGTGATGGTGGAAAGATCGAGCGCGGAAGCAGGAGTCGCGGCGCGGCTGGTCTGGCCCGCGGTGACGGTGATTGCCGATAGGCTGGGCGCGGAAAGCGGGGCATCCGCCGCCGGTTTCATTTCATGCGAAGAATAGAGTTTGTCGGCAGGGGTTGCCGTCGAGGCCGTGACTGCTTGCGACGCATCGAGTGAAGCCGCCGGAGGCGGTGGCGTGAAAGCGTAGCGAGCGGAGTTTTCACCAGCCGCACGGCCGGTGCCCGCCAGCTTCTGACGGATCTCAGTTTCGCCATACGGACGGATCGATCCCGGCTGACTGGCCCAGGGCGTGGCTGCCGACGCCGGCTCCGCATCTCGGATTTGTTCGATGGAAAAACTCTGCGCGGAGTCTGCCGCCACAAAATCGGGCGGTTCCTCAATGCGCGAGAACCGCACCGCGAAGCCCGACATCAGCACCGTCCCGCCGAGCAAGGCAATCAGCGCCGCCGCCAAGCCCAGCGGCACGGCCCACGACCAGTCGCGGCGCGGCTGCACGATGACGCGCGCAGGCGCAGGCGCGGGATTTTTGAAATGCGCTAGCAGCCGCTCGCGGCGCTCGGCGGAAAGCTGCGCGGGCGCGGGATGATCGGGCAGCGCGGTGGCTTCGCGGAGCAGTTCCATCGCCTGCCGCAGACGCGCGTGGAGTTTCGCGAGCGCCGGGTCGGCGGCCATCTGCGCTTGCAGGGCGGCGGCTTCCTCAGGCGGGAGTTCGCCCATGAGGAGCGCGGTCAGGCGGACTTCGGTTTCCTCGCGCGGCGTGAGCGGTGTGTCGGGGTTC
>JANXSB010000332.1 GCA_025352865.1 Chthoniobacter sp.
CTACTACCGCGTGCAAGGCGGGCACTTTGTCCTCGAGTATGACAACACGCAGAACGAGGCGAACCACGTCCACAGCGTGTGGCGTGATTTCGATCACGACTTCGGCGCGGACTTGCTCGGCGAGCATTACAAGGCAGCGCACCCCGCCGCGCCGAAACCGCAGTAGCCGTGTGGCTGTGCCGGCTCTGCGACACGCCGGTTTTTTGACGGGATTAAGAGGATTATTTGGATGAACAGGATTTGTTGGAGCCGGTGCAATCCCGTCCCATCCTCTTAATCCCTTAATCCTGTCCAAAATGAGGCTGGCGCGTCGCGCCGACTTGCGGGTTGGCGGGTGGTGGCTTATAGGAGCGCGCCCTCGCCGCAACGGCCCCGGGCACCTCCCAACACCGCGCCTTTTGACCGTGCCCTCCGCCACATTCCGTCACGCCTTTCATCGCCTCCGCCTCGTGCGCGGGTGGGTGGCCGGGCTGTTGCTTTTTGCGGCGCTGGCGCTGGCGGCGCAAGCCGCGCCGCTGGCACCCACGGGCCTGCGAGGTGCGGTGACGAGCAGCACGTCGGTGATCCTGATCTGGGATGACAATTCGACGGATGAGACCCATTTCGAGATCGCTTACACCTTCAATGGCGTGGCGCAGTCGCCCCTGGCCCTGACCTCGGGCACCACTGCCGGAACCGGCACCATTAGTGTCACCCTCAACATCGCGGCGGGCGTCCCTTACACCTTCGCGATCCGGGCTTACATCGGCACCAACGCCAACGCGTCCGCTTATACAAACACCATCGCCGTCACCAGCGGGGATTTCAATGTCCCCACCAGCTCCCTTGCCATCGCGCTGGCCAACGGCGGGATCTTACTAAGATGGACGGACAACGCCTACTCGGAGGCGGGTTACTTTGTCGAGTTTGCCACGGCGGCAGCCGGGCCGTTCACGGTGGCGGGGTCCACGGGAGTGAATGTCACCGGGCTCAACTTTCTCACCGGGCTGGCTCCGGCGACAACTTACTATTTCCGCGTCCGCGGTTTCAAAGGCACCACGGCCACTCCGACGGCGCTGACGGCTTACACGACGACGGTCTCAGCCGCAACGCCTGCGGTGCTCGGTGCGCCGACGGGCCTCGCGGTCACAGCCACGAATGAGACCTCGCTGAATTTCACTTTCACCGACAACACCGCGAATAACACCGGCTACGAGATCGAGTATCGCGTGGCGGGCACGGGCAGTTACACCTATCTGGGCGAAGTCGGGGACGTTACCAATGTCAATGCGTCGAACGTGGTCGGGCCGGGGACGGCCTACGAATTCCGGGTGCGCGCCTATTATCAAAACGGCGCGAACCCGCGGGTCTATTCCGCCTACTCGAACATCGCCACCGCGACGACACCCTTTAACGCGCCGACGGGCCTAGCAGTTACTCCGATCAGCGAGACGGCGGTGAACTTCGTTTTTGCGGATAACTCGGCGGGCAACACGGGCTACGAAGTCGAAATCCGGGTGTCTGGTGGTGGGGCTTTCTCGTATCTCGGAGACTTAGGGGATGTGGTGAGCGCCAATACTGGAAGTATCCTGACTCCTGCGTCGAGCTATGACTTCCGGGTGCGCGCCTATTACCAAAGTGGCGCGAACCCGCGTGCGTATTCCGCCTATTCAAACATCGGCAGCGCGACGACACCTTTCTATGCGCCGACGAATCTCGTCGTCACGCCATCAGCGGCGACGCCGTATCTGATCAGCTTTTCGTGGACGGATAACTCCGCGGTGGAGAGCAGCTACGAGCTGGAATACCGCAAGCAGGGCGCGGCGTTTTTTACTTCACGCAAAATCGTGGCGGCGAATGTGACAAGCATCGCGAACCTGCCGGAGTTTGATCCAGGGACGGTGTATGAATTCCGCATCCGCGCGCGGCTGGGCAATGGCGGCTCGGCGTATTTCCCAGCGTCGGGCGGGATCGTGGCGACGACGCGCGATGGCTTGAGCAGCAAACCTTACGCGCCGATTCGGACGGGGACGTTCTTTAGCTATCAAATGACAACGATCAGCCAGGCGGGGCGCACGAACTGGAGCACGGGCACGCTGCCAGATGGGCTGACCTTTAACAGTACGACGGGCGTGATCTCCGGCACGCCGACGACCGCCGGGGTCTATGCGGTGCCGATGACGGCGAATTTCGCAAGCGGCCCGGCGCATGTGCTGAATCTGATGCTGCGCGTCCTGCGCCCGCCGGCTGCGCCGCAAATCACGGCGGTCATTAGCGCGCAGACGCTGACGCAGGGCGGCACGGGAAGCGTGGAGCTGGATACGAAATTTGCCGATCCCGAAACCGAATCCGCGGTGCGCATGACGACGACGAAAGGCAATGTGGACATCGTCTTTTACTCAAACACAACACCGCAGACCGTCGCGAATTTTCTCACCTACGACTACAGCAACGTGCTCTTTCACCGCGCGCCGGCGGGTTTCGTGATGCAGGGCGGCGGCTTCAAGACCTATGCAGCACCGGATGTCTTCGAGCACATCGCCACGCCCGCGACGGTGCCGAATGAGCCGGGTATCTCGAATACCTATGGCACGATCGCGATGGCGAAAGTCGGCGACAATCCCGACAGCGCGACGAGCGAGTTTTTCTTCAACCTCGGCGACAACAGCGCGAACCTCGACAGCCAGAACGGCGGCTTCACCGTCTTTGGCCGCGTGGCCGCGCCGTCGCTCGCCACCACCCTCGCCGCGCTCGCGGCGGTGCCCACGGGGAACTATGCGATCGGGCTGCACACCGGCCCGCTGCCCACGGACATCGTCAGTTCGTCGCTCACGGATCTGCCCATCGACCAGTCGCCTGTGCCGGCGGCGGTGGATCAAAGCAAGCTGCTGAAAGTAACATCCGTGACCGCGCTGCCGGTGCTGATTTATGCGGTGACGGGTAATACGAACCCATCGGTCGCGAGCGCATCGGTCGTCGGAAATAACGTGCAGTTCAGCGGCCTCGCGCCGGGCACCGCGAACATCACCGTCACCGCGACGGATGTGGATGGAAACGTCACGCCGCAGACCTTCACGCTCACGGTGCAGCAGACGCTCGCGCAGTGGGCCGCG
Organism: Chthoniobacter sp.; assembly: GCA_025352865.1. Classification (GTDB taxonomy): domain Bacteria; phylum Verrucomicrobiota; class Verrucomicrobiia; order Chthoniobacterales; family Chthoniobacteraceae; genus Chthoniobacter. The sequence continues at coordinate 3,093 of JANXSB010000332.1, forward strand.
GCGCAGGGCGTGCCGGGCGGACAGTCCGGCGCGACAGACAACCCCGACCACGATGCGCTCACGAATCTCCAGGAGTGGGCCTTTTTCGGAAACCCGAACGTCGCCGACACGGCGGCGCATCTGCCCACGCTCGCGCTCACTCCGGTCGCGGGCGCGAAGTTTTTGGAGATCACTTTTCCGGTGCGGAAATTCACCGCGAACCTGACGTATTCCGTGGAGGCTTCGGCGACCATGCTGCCCGGCGATTGGACGACGCTATGGACGAGCACGCAGGGCTTTGGGGTGCCGGCGGTGACGGCGGCGGCGGATCAAACCGACCGGACCATCGTGACCGTGCGCGACTCCGCATCGAGCCCGACGGCGGCGCGGCGCTTCCTCCGCGCGAAGGTGCAGTGAGCTGCTTTCAGGCTGCCGCTTGACGCCTCACACGGCGGTCGTTTAGCGTGCGCGCCCTTATGACGAAAACCGCGCCCGTTCTTTCGCTCACGCTGCTCGCGTGCCTCGCGCCGCTGCGCTGGTGCGAGGCGGCGGTGGTCTATCGCTCCACCGAGGGCTGGTCCGTGGAGGGCGACGACACGCAGATCGCCGGGAGCGCCGCGGAGC
>JANXSB010000342.1 GCA_025352865.1 Chthoniobacter sp.
CGGGCCGCCGGAGCCGCCGCACCCGCCGTGGTAGAGGCGGGCGGCGGGGTCTGGCGGAGGCTCACGGCGACTAGGGCGACAAGACCCGCAACGACGAGCGCAGCGGGGAGGAGGCGGAGGGTGGGGTTTTTCATAGAATGAAGGCTGAGGAGATGTTCAGGGCGTTGGGGGAAACTGCGCGGAAATGACTTTCTGGAGACAGGCTCCTGCCCCTTAAACGCGCGAGTTTCCGTTTTTTCCAAAAAATCTGCGCGAGCGGGTGAAATTTTACGCGGGCTCGGCGAGAAGTCCGCAGCTTGTATTGAACAATTTTGCAGCCGCGCTCCCCGTGCCCAGACTGAGAGCGGCCGGCCCCGCACAGGTGCGTTTCCGGAATCCCATTCTGGAACGAGGGAAAACCGCACGGAAAATACAACCCGCTTTGCCGGAAAGCGGATTCGCCTTTTGGAAAAGCAGGTTTGCTTTCGTCCTGTGCGGGTTTGCTTTCGGAAAAAGCGGGTCTGCTTTTTGGAAAGGCGGGTTCGCGCGCCCTCCATCGGGTTTGCCTTTGCAAAAAGCGGGTTCGCATTTTTGGAAAGCGGGTTTGTTTTTTCCTGCGCAGGTTTGCTTTTCAGCCAGGCGGGTCTGCTTTCCGGGAAAGCGGGTCTGCTTTTCTCCCAGGCGGGTTTGCCTTTGAAAAAGCGGGTCTGCTTTTCCGCTCTGCGGGTGGTATCCGCGGCAAAGCGGGCGCGTTATTTTCCTGTGCGGGTTTGCTTTTGGCAAAAGCGGGTTGTCTTTTTTGAAAAACAAACCCGCTTTTTGGCAGGGCCGGTCGGATTCCAGCCCAGGTTTTCCCGATGGCGGCCCGGTCGGGAGCGGTGGCATGATTTTAGCTAACTGATTTTCAACCCGCAGTGACTGTCAATCCATGTCTGGCACCGAGCGGATAACAAAAAAGACCACCAAGGTCTTCGCAGAAATCATAGCCCTATGAATAACGCAACCAATGGATTCTATGCGCGTGTCGCGCTTAGTTTCGCGAGAAAGATCGACACCGATCTGATCGCATTTGTCAGGAACGTCATCACCCTGATGACCGGCAACACCCGGTACCCCGCACCCACACCCGCGCTCGCGGTGCTCACCACTTCGGTGAACGCCTTTGAGACGGCGGTGCATGATGCGCTGGACGGTGGAAAAATCGCGATCGCCACGCGCAATGCGGCGCGGGTGGAACTGCTGGCGCTGATGCGCCAGCTCGCCGCCTACGTGCAGGCAAGCTGCAACGCGGACCTGCTGGCGCTGATTAGCTCCGGCTTCGACGCCGTGCGCGCGCCATCGCCCGTGGGCGTACTGCCTCCGCCCCAGAATCCGCGCCTCAGCCTCACCGGCAAAAGCGGGGAGCTGATGCTGAAGTTTGACCGCGTGACCAATGCGGCCAACTACTCGGTGCAGTCCGCGCCCGCCGCCACCGGGCCGTGGGCGGACGAGGATATCTCGACCGCCACGCGCGTGGTCATCGGCGGTCTCACGCCCGGCGAGGTGCTGTGGGCGCGCGCCTGCGCGAACGGCTCCGCCGGAGCCAGCGAGTGGACCGCGCCGACAACGGCGATGGCGGTCTAGCCCGCAAAACACAACCTGCAAAAACCCAGGGCGCGCTGGAGAAAATCCGGCGCGCCTTTTTGCCGGGGGCTTGCTGTATTGCCAGCAGCCCGCCAAAGTCAGCCGGCAGCTACTTCGCGGTAACCTTCGCGATGGCGGAGCGGAGCGTGGTGAGGGTGAAAGGCTTGCTCACGACGAGGTCCACGCCGGCCGGTTTTTCGCCCGCGCCGGACATGATGTCGCCGAAGCCGGTGAGCAGGAGGACGGGCTGCGCGGGGCGGAGTTTTTTGATTTCGGCGGCGAGGGCGTCGCCGTTCATCTCGGGCATGGAGCGGTCGGTCATCACGAGGTCGAATTCGCCGGCGCGGAATTTTTCCAATCCCTCGCGCCCGTTTTCGGCGGTGGTCACGTTGTGGTTGTCTTCGGCGAGATAGACGCCGAGGACTTCGCGCACGAGCGGTTCGTCCTCGACGACGAGGATGCGGAGCGAGACGCCGGCCGCGGGCGCAGGTTTCGCGGGCTCGGCGGTCTTCGCGCTTTTTTCCAGCGGGAGGGAAACGGCGACGGTGGTGCCGCGGCCCTGCTCGCTCTGAATGTCGATTTCACCGCCATGCCGGCGGGCGATGCCATAGACGGCACCAAGCCCGAGGCCGGTGCCCTGGTCTTCCTTCGTGGAAAAAAACGGCTCGAGGCAGCGCGCCTTGATTTCCTCGGACATGCCGATGCCGTCGTCGGCGACGGTGAGGACGAGCCAGCGGCCCTGGACCTCGGTGCGGATGGTGATGGTGCCGCGCTTGGGGATGGCGTCGATGGAGTTGAAAATGAGATCGACGAGGAGTTCGCGGAGTTCGGCTTCATTGCCGGGGACGGTGGGCACGTCGCCCATGTCGGTGCGGATGTCGATGTTCACGCCGGCGGCGAGCGCCTGGTCTTTCCACCGCGGCTGCGTGAGCGAGATGGCCTGGAGGACGACGTCGTTGATGACCACGGGCGTGAAAACTTCGCTCTCGTCGCGGTAGCGGTAGAACTCGCGCAGGCGGCTGACGACCTTGGCGCTATCCTTGGCGGCGTTGTGGATCATCTCGACGTAGTTGCGCACTTTTTTCGGGTCGGTGAGCGAGTCGGGCTTGAGCAGGAGCAGTTCGCTGAAGCCGAGGATGGGCGCGAGGGCGTTGTTGAAATCGTGGGCGATGCCATTGGCCATGCGGCCGAGCGCGTGCATGCGCTCGCGCTGGATGATCTCCTGCTGGGTGGCCTGGAGCTGGCTGAGCGCGGCGCTGAGCTGGCGGTTGCTTTCGAGCGCGGTGTCCTCGGCCTTGCGCCGCTCGGCGATCTCGGCCTGGAGTTTTGCGTTCGTCTGGATGAGCGCGGCGGTGCGCTCGCGGACGCGGTCTTCGAGCGCATCGTGCGCGCGCTGGAGCTCGGACTGCACGCGCTTGCGCTCGATGGCGTAGTGCATGGCGCGGAGGAGCGTGTGGTTGTCCACGCGGCCTTTCACGAGGTAGTCCTGCGCGCCGAGCTGCACGGTCTCGATGGCGAGCTGCACATCGTTGATCCCGCTGAGCACGACGAGCGCGGTCTGCGGCGCGGCCTCGAAGACGCGGATGAAAGTTTCGATCCCATCGCTGTCCGGCAGCGTGAGATCGAGGAGGATGAGTTCGATGCTCCCGGTCTTCAGCCAATCGAGCGCCGCGGCGAGCGAGGCGACGGTTTCAAGATGAAAGTGGCTCAGCTCCGGCGTGGCGAGGAGCTGGCGGAGAAAGGCGACGTGCTCGGGATTATCCTCGACGAGCAGGACGGGGAGAATCTCGCTAGGCATGGGCGGCGGCAGCCGGGCGCGCAGTCACCGCGGCGGTTTGGAAACGTGAAGTGGGGCGGACGATTTTCATGAGCTGCGGAATCTCAATGGACTCGTGATGTAGCAACTCAGGCCGCGATTGTATGCCTCAAATAATCCCGCCCGCGAAAATCTTTCAGTCGGCCAGCGGCGAAGCGGCGGCGGCGCTGTCCCGCCAGCTATAGTAGTCGTCGCTGTGCTTCCCGGGCTTCTCCTCAAAAATCAGATTCGGCCCGGCGGAGTGGATTTTCGGCATGTGGCTCCCCTCGTCGAAAGTAATGCGAAACGGCGTGCCCCACGGGTCGAGCATCTCGCCGAGATCGTTCAGCGCCGTGGGTGGGGGATCGATAAAGACCGACGCCTTTTCATTCTTGCCGCGCAGCGCGCTCATGATCTCCCCCGCTCCGCCCTCGGGAAACTGGCCGTATTCCTTGCGGTAGTTGAGGAGCGCGGCGATGAGCGCGCGGGAAAGCTGGCGGACTTCGCTGCCTCGCGACGCTGTGGATTCCCCCGGCGGCTGGATGATGCCGGGAAGCATGAGGACGGCGAAGATGAGGAAGGCGATGATGACGGGGATTTTTTTCATGGAAGAAGGGGAGTTGCGGAGGAAGCGGCGCTAGGCGGCGGGGCCGTCGAGCACCTCGCGGACTTTTTTCGCGAGATCCGCGGGCGTGAAGGGTTTTTGCAGAAAGGCCGCGCTCGCGTCGAGGCCATGCCGCTTGAGAATGCTTTCATCCACATAGCCGGAGGTGAAAAGAATTTTCGTTCCGGCGCGGCGTCCGCGAATCCACTGCGCCAGCTCCTGCCCGCCGGAATCCGGCAGCACCACATCCGCAAAAAGCAGGTCGATTTTCCGCCCGCCGTGCGTCTCGGCCGCGTCCCGCGCGCTCTTGCCGTCGGCGGCTTCGAGCACGGTGTAGCCGAGCCGCAGGAGGACATGCGTGGTCAGGCTGCGCACGGTGATTTCATCCTCGACGTAGAGCACCGTTTCATTGCCGCCCACGAGCTGGCCGACTTCCATTTTGCTGTTCGATTTCTCGCCGCTCTCATCCACCCGCGGCAGGTAAATGGCGAAGGTCGTCCCCGTGCCCACCGCGCTGTCCACGGTGATGTAGCCGCCGCTTTGTTTCACGATGCCGTAGCACGTCGCGAGGCCGAGGCCCGTGCCCTGGCCCTGCTCTTTCGTGGTAAAAAACGGCTCGAAGATGTGGCGGCGCACCTCGGGCGTCATGCCGTGCCCGGTGTCGGTGACGGTGAGCTTCACGTACTCGCCGGCGGGCATCTCGTTCACGGAACTCGACTCGTCGAAAATGTAGGTCACGTCCTCCGTCTGAATGGTGATCGAGCCACCCTTGGGCATGGCGTCGCGGGCGTTGACGCAGAGATTGAGCAGCACCTGTTCGAGCTGGCCGGGGTCGGCCTTGAGCCGGCCGATCTCCGCCTTGAACTGCGTTTTGATCGCAATGTTTTCGCCGATCACGCGATCGAGCATTTTCTGCATGCTGCGCACGCTGTCGTTGAGATTGAAGACGCGCAGGAAGAGCGGCTGGCGGCGGCTGAAGGCGAGGAGCTGATGCGTGAGCGACGCCGCGAAATCCGCCGCCTTGCGGATTTCTGTGAGGTGTTTGTACATCCACTGCCGCTCGTCGGTCTGGCCGATGATGAGGTCGCTGTAGCCGAGGATCGCAGTCAGAATGTTATTGAAATCGTGCGCGATGCCGCCGGCCAGCCGCCCGACCGCGTCCATCTTCTGCGCCTGGAGCAGCTCGCCCTCGAGCCGCTTGCGCTCGGTGATGTCGCGCGCGATCGAGGACAGGCCGGTGACGCGCCCGCCGTCGCCGAGGATCGGCGAGTCGGTCAGCGAGACGCTGATTTTTTTTCCGTCCTTGCGCAGCCGCACGCTCTCGTAGTTCGCGAGGCTCTGGCCGGCTTTCACCATGTGCAGCGTCTGCGGAAATTCATCGAGCCGCTCCGGCGGAATGAGCATGTGCAATGGCCGCCCGGCGATTTCCTCCAGCGTGTAGCCGTAGATGCGCTCGGCCCCGAGGTTCCAGCCGGTGATCACGCCGTCGAGCGTGCAGGCGATCATCGCATCGTTCGAGTTCGCCACGACGGCGGCCAGCTCGGAGTTGAGCCGCTCGGCTTCCTTCCGCTCGGTGATGTCGCGCAGGTAGGCGGTGAACATCGGCTTCGCGTCGATCACGAAACGGCTGATCGCCAGCTCCACGGGAAACTCCGAGCCGTCGCTGCGCATGGCGGTGAGCTCCATGCGCCGACCATGCGCGGGCCCGGCGTTCGTGGCGTCGTAGAGCGCGAGCCCGCGCTGCTGGCTTTCGCGCAGGGTGGCCGGGTTGATCAGCTCAGCCATCTCGCGCCCGAGCGCCGTCTCCTGCGTGTAGCCGAAGGCGCGCTCCGCTGCGGGATTGAACTCGGTGATCTTTCCCTCGAGATCGAAAGTGATGATGCAGTCCAGCGCCGCGCGCAGGATCGCCGCCTTGCGCATTTCGCTGCGGCGCAGCGCCTCCTCGGAGCGCTTGCGCTCGATGAGGTAACTGAGCTGGCTCGAGATCGCGCCGAGCGTCTGCAGCAGCTCGTGGTCGGGCGGCGCGATTTTCGGGCTGAAAAATTCGAGCACATGGCAGACTTCGCCGCGCACCTCGATGGGCACGCCGAAGGCCGACGCCATTCCGCACTCCCGCGCCAGCCGCGCATTCGGGTAGGCGTCCTCGGCGGCGAGGTCGGCGATCCATTTCGGCTCCGCCATCTGCCAGACCTCACCCGCGAGCCGCTGGCCGCGCCGGCACTCGATCGCGGCGTTCGCTTTTTCAAACTCCCCGATCTCGATCTCCGGCACGCTCCACACCTCCACGCAATGCAGCACCCCGGCGTCCGCATCCACGTCCCAGACCGCGCCCATGTCCCACTCCAGCGTTTCGCAAATCGTCCGCAGCAGCTTGGGCCTCGCGTCCTCCACGCTCGCCGCGTCGGCGATGACCCGCGCCATCGCATACTGGAGCCTCCGCCGCTGCTCGCCCCACCACAGCACCGACACGTCCTCGACCGTGCCTTCGAGATAAAGCAGTGCGCCGCTTTCATCGCGCACCGCATGCACATTCTCGCGCACCCACAGCGTCCGCCCGTCGGCGCGGATGATCTCGAACTCGAAATTCGACACCACATCCGCCGTCTGCAGCGCCCGCAGCAGCGCCTCGCGCTGCGCGGGATCCACGTAGAGCTGCGTGGCCACATCGGTCAGCGCCCCCATCATCTGCTCCGGCGTCTCGTAGCCGTGCATCCGCGCCATCGCGCGGTTCGCCGTGAGGAAGCGCCCGTCCGGCGTCGTCTGGAAAATGCCCTCCACGGCGTTGTCGAAAATCGTGTGGTACTTCATCTCCGCCTCTCTCAACTGCGCGACCATGCGCTCCCGCTCCTCCGCCGCCGCGTGCAGCCGCCGCGTGCGCCGCAGGGACAGAACCAGCGTCAGCACCATCATCACAATGAGCGCGGCGGCAAAGACGCACTCCGCCGTCACGAAGCCGCCGGTCGCCCGTCCCTGCATCTGCAAGGACCCCACCGCGATCCCGTGCAGCACCGCAAGCCCCACCGCAAGGAACGTCATGAAAGCCACCGCCAGACTCCCGGCCACCACATTGAACGGCAATCGCGTCGGCGAAGACGGCGTGGGCGGCGGGATGGGCGTCATGGGAAAACGGAGGCAGCGCAGACTTTTAGCCGGGGTGCGCCATCGTCCAATAGAAATTCGCAACCGCCTCCCGCCCGGCGGCATTTTTCTTGGCGCAGCGCGCGGCCTTTCTATAAGTCCCCGCGCCATGACGCCCGACGCCCTCCGCTCCCTCGAAATCCCCGGCCTCGCCCGCTTCGAGTCCGGCCCCGGCGGGCTGACGCGTCTCGCCGTCACCACCCCGCTCGCCGAGGCGCATGTCTGCTTGCACGGCGGGCACGTCACCCATTTTCAGCCGCGCGGCCAGAGCCCCGTCCTCTTCCTCAGCGCGCGCAGTTTTTTTGAAAACGGCCGGCCCATCCGCGGCGGCGTGCCGGTCTGCTTCCCGTGGTTCGGCCCGCGCGCCGGCCAGCCCGATGCGCCCGCCCACGGCTTTGCGCGCCTCCTGCCGTGGGAGGTCGAGTCCCTCTCCATCGACGGCGAGCACATCGTCCTCGCCGTCCTCCGCCTCGCCGCAAATGACGAGACGCGCGCGCACTGGCCGCACGATTTTGTGCTGCGCCACCACATCGTCATCGGGCAGCGCCTGACCATGATGCTCGAAGTCGAAAACACCTCGCGCGAACCCTTCACCTACGAAGCCGCGCTCCACACCTACCTCGCCGTCGCCGACGCCCGCGCCGCGACCATCACCGGCCTCGAAAACGCCCCGTACCGCGACAAGACCGACGGCTTGCAAACCAAGGTGCAGCCCGCCGAACCGCTCCGTTTCACCGGCGAGACCGACCGCATGTTTGAAAACACCCGCGCCACCTGCACGCTCCACGACTCCGCGGGCGCGCGCCGCATCACCGTCGAAAAAAGCGGCTCCGCCACCACCGTCGTCTGGAATCCGTGGATCGAAAAATCCGCCGCCATGAAAGACTTCGCCGACGACGAATGGCCGCGCATGGCCTGCATCGAGACGGCCAACGCCGGCACCGACGCCATCACCCTCGCGCCTGGCGCGAAGCACGCCATGCGCGCCGTCCTTTCCGTCGGAAAGTAACTGGCCCGACCGGAGCCTCCGGTGCTATGGGTGGCGCGCACTTTTCCTCCGCAAAAAAAAATGACCTCCCGCCTCTCGCTCCGCGACTCCGCCCTCGGGCTGGCGCTGCTCGCCATCACCGCGTTTTTTGCGTGGAAAGTGCCGGGCTTCAACTTCCTCTCGGCGCGCAATCTTTCGCTGCTCATGATCGACTTCTCGATCACCGCCACGCTCGCCATCGGCATGCTCCTCGTCATTTTGCCGGGGCACATCGACCTGAGCGCGGGGAGCGGCGTGGGGCTGATCGGCGGAATCGCCGCGGTGCTCGTGACGGGGCACGCGTGGCCCGCGCCGCTGGCGCTGCTCGCGGGGCTGGCGGTGGCGCTGGGGCTGTGGTGGGCCATGGGTTCGCTGATCGTGCGGCAGCGCATCCCGGCGTTCATCATCACGCTCGGCGGGCTGCTGCTTTTCAAGGGGCTCTTTCTCCGTGTGATCAACAACCACACCGTCCCGGTGGTGGCCGGCGGACAAGTGAATCTGTACTCCGCGCTCACCACTTTCTACCTCCCGCACTGGGCCGGCTACGCGGTCGCCGCGCTGGTCATCGGCGCGCTCGCCGTGGGGCGCTGGAAAGGGCGCGCGCAGCGGCTGGCGCACGCGCTGCCGGTGGCCGAGGGCGAGGTCGCTTTCCTCCAGCTTTTCATCACCGCGCAGGTCATCGCCCTCTTCGTCATCGTCACCAATCAATTCCGCGGCGTCCCGCTCCCCGCCTTGATCCTCGGCGCAGTCGCCCTGCTCGTGTGGGTGCTCACCCAGCACACCCCGTGGGGCCGCTACCTCTACGCCATCGGCGGCAATGAGGAAGCCGCCGTCATCTCCGGCATCCCCGTCGCGCGCGTCACCGTCGGTGCCTTCACCCTCATGGGCGCCATCGTCGCCCTCACCGGCTTTTTGCAAACCGCCTACGGCGGCGCGAGCACCACGACCGTCGGCGACCTCATGGAGCTCGACGCCGTGGCCGCCTGCGTCATCGGCGGCGTCTCCCTGCGCGGCGGACGCGGCACCGTCCTCGGCGTCCTTTTCGGCGCGCTCATCATGGCC
>JANXSB010000386.1 GCA_025352865.1 Chthoniobacter sp.
CGCGGGCGCGCGGCGGCGATGCTGCACGGCTACGCGTCCGAGGAGGTGTCGCGCAGTTACGCGCGTGCGCGGGAATTGTGCATGGAAAACGAGGGACGCCCGGAAACTTATCAAGTGCTCGCCGTCCTCCACGCCTTCTACACCTCACGCGCGGAGTTTTCGCTGGCGGGTGAAATCGCGGATCAAATGCTGCGGCTCGGCGAGTCCACGGGGATGACGACCTTTCTCGACAATGCGTGGCTGTCGCTCGGCACGAATGCTTTTTACCTCGGGCAGTTCGGGGAGGCGGTGCGCTGCTTCCGGCGCGCGCTCGAGATTTACGAATCCCACACCGGCGAGCTGCCCACGCGCACGCTCGACATCAAGGTCGCCGCGCTCGCCTGGGGCGGGCTCGCGCTGCTGCTCAGCGGACAGCCGGACGAAGGGCTCGCATCCACGCGGGCGGCGCGCGATTTCGCGCTCGGCACGGGCCACGTCCACAGCATCGTTTTCGCGCGGCACTTTCTCCAGCTCGCGCACTACTGGCGCGATGAGCCCGCCGATGTGCTCGTGGAAGCCGATGGTTTTGCCGCCGTGTGCCGCGAGCAGGGCTTCGTCTATTGGCTCACGCTTGGCGCGATGATCGAGGGCTGGGCGCATGTCCGGCTCGGCCGCGGGCCGGCCATGGAGATGCTGGCGCGCGGTCTCGCCGGCTGGCAGCGCACCGGCGCGCGGCTGGCCTCCACGCAGCACTTTGGCTTCGTCGCCGACGCCACGGCCCGCACGGGTGCCATCGCCGACGGACTCGCCGCCGTCGCGCAGGCGGAAGACATGGTCCGCATCACGGGCGAGCGCTGCTACGCGTCGCATGTGGCGGACTTGAAAGGACTGCTCCTGCTCCGGCAATCACCGCCCGATTTCCCCGCCGCAGAAGCCGCCTTTCGCACCGCTGCCGCGCTCGCCCGCGAGCTCTCCGCCGCATGGCTGGAACTGCGCGCCGCCACGCATCTCGCCGCGCTGCTCCGCGACCAGTCGCGCCGCGACGAAGCGCGCTCCCTGCTAACGCCGTGCCTGCGCGAGATCACCGGCGGCGGCGAGACCGCGCTCGTCCGCGAAGCTCGCGAACTGCTGGCCGCGCTTCAGAACTGAAAGCTGACGGACGCGTTCAACGTGCGCGAGTGGCCGAACTCGCGCTGCAATTCGGGGAAGACATCGTTCTGGTAGGCGAAGTCGAAGGTCACGCCCTTGCGCGGATAAAAACCGAAGCCCGCCGTCCAGCCGAAGTCGCCGCGCGCATCGACCGCGACACCGCCGCGCACGAAAAGAAAACGCGCCAGCGGAAGATCGGCTCCCGCGGTGAAGCGGTTCACTTCGAGCGTCCCGGTGCCGTTCCAAAAACGTCCGTACTGATAGTCGAGATGAATGAGCGCGTTCTCCTTCCACTCGTACGCCACGCCGGGACGCACGACGACCTGCCGCGAAATGTCGCGCGCATCGCTGCTCACCAAACCGAACGCCGTCGGCGTCTGGAAATTCGTCGTGGTGGGCCCGTAGCCATAGTCGCCGATCACGCCCACGAGCCAGTGCCCCGCCGGCTGCCACTGCGCGCCCAGCCGCGCGATGGAGGTGCGCCTTTCCGCATCCGCGAAGACGATCTTGCTCGTGCGAAAGCTCGTGTCGCTCGACGTGTAGGTGAAGCTCGCGCCGAGCGCCACGTCCCCCCAGCGCTTCGCCCAGTCCACGCGGCCCGCTTGCAAATCGTAGGTGAAGGTGAGCAGCGAATCGCGAATCGTCCGGTCATTGCTCGTCACCTGGCCGAATGAAAAACGGATCACCCCGAAGTCGTGCGCGTTGAACGTCACCGCTTCGGACAGGAAATGGAGTTGCGTTCCCTCGTCGAACGCGACGTTCGAATACTGCACGCTCAGGCCGTAGTTGTAGTCTGCGGGAAAAACCCACGCCATCGTCGCCGGATTGGCCGAGGAGCCAAACTTGCTCGCCGCCGATGAGCCGCCCTTTGCCGCCACATCCGCGTACGGCGAAAAGCCGCTCAGTGCCGCGGGCAGGCGCAGCGAAAAATCTTCGCCGGTAAAATCGTTCGCGAACGCGAGCGGGGTGATCGTCAATAAGGTTCCAAAAAGAGCGTGCCGGATATTCATGGGGTGTTTCCTCGGGCCGGAGGAGAGCGGGTCGTAAAGACCTGATCAAGCGCGCATCCGGCAAAAGCGCGATGCGCGTGAAAACCTAACGCGCAGCCCGCGCCGATGGCTCCTGTGCGGCAGTCACGTAGGCAAGCAGCGCCGCGCGCTCGGCGGGCTGGAGTTTGGAGCGGGCGGCCATCCGGCCCACGATGCGCCTCCAGTCATCGGCATCGTAGGCGCGAACCGGGTCGGCATTGTGGCAGGTCGTGCAGCGCGTGGAAAAAATCTCGCGTCCGGCGTTGAGGGTGGCCGCGGGTGTGCCGCTCGCCACGGTCATCGCGGGCGTGACTGGCGGGGCCACGGGACCCAGCAAGGCGCAGCCACCCACGACTACCGCCGCGAAGACTGCCAGAATGATTTTGAAAAGGCGCATGCGTGCATTTGCCGGACACGGTTTAGAAACTGATTCCGAAGATGACACGCGTCTGCAAATCGGGCTCTTCTTGCACGTTGGTCAGTTGGAAAACGCCCGCGACCGTCACGTAGCCGCGGCCAAAGCGAAAGGATGCGTTTGGACCGGCAAAGACCACGGATGGCTCCGAGGCATGCCAGCCGGGGAGCGCGATTTCATGCACCAGTTCGGCCCCGACCGAGAAGCGTTTCGTGAGATCGTACGACACTCCAAGCGTCTGCGAAAAACTCCCGTTCCGACTGTCGAAGTGCCCAAAGCTGTCGCCCTCCCACTCGGCGTCGAGGATCGCGTTGTAGCCGATCGTCAGTGGGCCGAGATTTTTTTGCAGCAGCAGTTTGCCCTCGATGTCGAAAGCCCGCTCGCCGCCCGCGATTTCCAGATAAACCGCCGAGCCGAGCCAGTCGGTCGTGGGATTTGTCAGGTTGTAAATGGCTTCGACGGCGGACTCCACGTAGCGGGCGCTGTGGATGTCGGTGGAGTACGTCCAGTTCGCCGGATACAGCTCCACTTGGAAGTGATCCGTCACGCCGATCTCGACCGAGTGGCGGAATTCAAAAAGGTCAAACTTGCTCCCCTCGCCCAGCCGGTGCTGCCACGTCACCGTGTTCTCCAATTCGATCTCACCTTTCGGCGAAGTCACCGCCGGATAGACAAAGGCAAACCGGCGATCATCCGCCGTGGCGGAAAAAGCGGTCGCGAACAAAAGCGCGGCGCGGAGCAAGGAATGAAAGTGCGAGAATGGAAGAGTGCGGATGGTCATGGGATGTTTATTGAGACTCGATCTTAATAAGGAAATGCGGCCCGTCAACACCATCGTCAGCCCTGCATCGCACCGCGGAATGCGTGACGATTTTTTGACACAATCCGCACCGCGCGCTGACACATCGGCGCGCGGCATGTGCGACGCTGCGCCCATGAAAATCCTCATCGCTTCCATCCTCCTCTGCACCCCGCTCATCCACGCGGCGGACAAAATTTCCAACCCGCTCATCGACTATCCGCAGTTCCAGCAAATCGCCCGCGAAGTCGCGCCCGTGCGGGAAAAGCGGCGCGTGACCGAGGAGCAATTCGCCGCTTTCGCCGCGGAATCCGGCACCGTGGTGCTCGATGCCCGGAGCGCGGACAAATACGCGCTGCGCCACATCCGCGGCGCGGTGAGCCTGCCGTTCACCGACTTCACCGCGGAGTCGCTGGCCAAAGTGCTCCCCGCGAAAACCACGCGCGTGCTGATCTATTGCAACAACAACTTCCGCGGCGCCCCGCGCTCGCTGGCGTCCAAGTCGGCCTCGGCCTCGCTCAACATCTCGACCTACATCGCGCTCGCGACCTACGGCTACACGAACATCTACGAACTCGGCCCGCTGCTCGACGTGGCGACGACGACGCTGCCTTTCGTCGGGACGGAAGTGCGCCGCGCCGAGTGACGGATGACCGCTCAGGCCGAGGGCAGCGGGGCAATGGGATCGCTCTCCGCCTCGTAGTCCACGCCGGGCAGGCCGAAGCCGAAGAGCCGCAGAAACTCGGTGCGGTAGCCGGCGATGTCGGTGAGCGCTTCGAGATTTTCCGTCGTCGCCCGCGGCCAGATGGCCGCGACCTCGGCTTGGATTTCCGGGCGCATTTCCCAGTCGTCGATGCGCACGCGTCCGGCCTCGTCGGGCGGCGGCGCGGAGTGATCGTAAAGCCGGGTGGCAAAGAGCCGGTATATCTGCTCGATGCAGCCCTCGTGCAGGCCGTGCGCTTTCATCACTTTGTAGAGCATCGAAATGTAGAGCGGCACCACGGGGATGGCCGAGCTGGCTTGTGTGACGAGCGCCTTGTTCACCGAGACGAAAGCGTGCCCACCCTTCGCATCAAGCCGCGTTTGCAAACGGTGCGCGGTGGCTTCGAGATCTTCCTTCGCGCGGCCGATGGTGCCGCTGCGATAGATCGCCCACGTGAGGTCCGGCCCGATGTAGCTGTAGGCCACGGTGAACGCCTTGTCCGCGAGCACGCCCGCCTTTTCCAGCGCGTCGATCCACATCTCCCAATCCTCACCGCCCATGACCGCGGTGGTGTCCGCGATTTCCTGCTCGCTCGCGGGCTCGATGGTGATGTCGGTCACGGTGCCCTTGTCGGTATTCACGGTCTTCGCGGTGAAAGGCGCGCCGACCGGTTTGAGCGTGGAGCTGTGCGTGACGCCGGTGCGCGGATGTGTGCGCCGCGGCGAGGCGAGGCTGTAGATGACGGCATCGACCTGGCCGAGGTCGGCTTTGATCGCGGCGATGACCTGTGCCTTGATGGCGTCGGAGAAAGCGTCGCCGTTGATGCTCTTCGCGTAGAGCCCGGCGGCGTGCGCGGCCTTTTCAAACGCGACCGAGTTATACCACCCCGCGCTGCCCGTGCGGCCTTCCTCGCCGGCCTTTTCAAAAAACACGCCGAGTGTGGCCGCGCCGCCCGCAAATGCTGTGGCAATGCGGCTCGCCAGCCCGTAGCCGGTGGACGCACCGATCACCAGCACGCGTTTCGCCATGCCGGGAATCGCTCCCTTTTTCTGCACGTAGGCGAGCTGTTCCCGCACATGCGCCGCGCAGCCCTCCGGGTGGGCCGTGGTGCAAATGAATCCGCGAATCTTGGGCTTGATAATCATGCGGAAAAATTTGGGCGCGCGCGCCGGATGCGTAAAGCAATTCCTCCAATGATGGGCTGAAACGTCCAAGTGCGCGTGTCATCCTGAGCGGAGTTCCGCCGTGGGAAAGCGGGGGCGGAACGCAGTCGAAGGATCCCGCCGATTTTGTGCGACGTCGCGCGTGAAAGTGCGGGGTCCTTCGACTGCGCTTCGCAAGGCCGAAGCTCCGCTCAGGATGACACGCATGCGCGCATTCGCTTGGAATCGAAAACCGATGCGCTAAACTCCGCGCCGAACTTCCGGCCATGCGTCTGACCTTTTCCGTTTCACTTTTTCTCATCCTCCGCTGCGCGAATCTTTTCGCGGAAACCGAGCCCGCCAACTCCGCGCTCGACGCGCTCAAGCTGCTCCCACGCGGTGAAGCGAAGCGGCTCGCCCGCATCGAGGCGCGTGACGGAACGCCCGTGCCGGAGCGCTGGTATTTCATCGTGCATGATCCGAAGGCGGAGAGCGGCGTGCATGAGTACGTCGTGGCCGGCGGCGAGATCGTCGCCTCGCGCGATGTCTCCCAATTCGCCGAGAGCCTGCGCCCGGACGATGTCTTTGGCGGCGATGCGCTGAAGGTCAATTCCGACCGCGCGGCGAAGCTCGCGCAGCAGTACGCCTTTGCGAACAACATGACGGTCGCAACGATGCAGTACGAGCTGAAAAAAGAGGGCGCCGCCGCCGTGCCGCTGTGGAATGTGACGTGCCTCGATGACGCCGGAAAGGAACTCGGGCATCTCGTCCTCACCGCGAGCAAAGGCACGGTCATTTCTCACGAGGGCTTCGCCGCCGAGCCGCCGCCGCCGGTGCCTCCTACAACGCCACCGCCTGCCACGCCGAAGCCCGATGACCGGCTGCGGATGCCCGCCGCGGTCGCAGCGGCTCCGAAAGCCACGCCGATTCCCGTGGCCATCGCAGTGCCGGTGGAGCCGGTTGAACCCGTGGCGACACCGCCGCCAAAGAAACCCGGTCTTCTCGACCGCATGGGCAACGGCTTGCACAAAGTTTTCACCGGCAAAGAGCGGAAGCCGCCGGAATGACGCTCGCGCGCCAGCTCACGCGGCTGCTCGGCAAAGACTGCGTGGCCACCGATGCGCCGACGCTCGCCACGCACGCGAAGGACAAATGGTTCGCGAGCCGCACGCCCGAGGTCGTGGTCTTCGCGCAATCCACCGACGACGTGAGCCGGCTGATGAAATTCGCCACGCGCCATCGCATCCCGGTCACGCCGCGCGGCGCGGGCGTGGGCTACGTGGGCGGGTGCGTGCCGATGCGCGGCGGCATCGCGCTCTCGCTCGCGCGGATGAACCGGATCAAGGAAATTTCCTTCGCGGATGCCGTCGCCGTGGTCGAGCCGGGCGTCATCACCGGCGTGCTCCAGGCCGCCGCGAGAAAGCGCAAACTTTTCTACCCGCCCGACCCGGCGAGCCTGCTGGAATGCAGCCTCGGCGGGAACATCGCCACAAACGCCGGCGGCCCGCGCTGCCTGAAATACGGCGTCACCCGCCACTACGTGCTCGGCCTCGAAGTCGTGCTCGCCGACGGCCGCGTGCTCCGCACCGGCGGGCGCACGCACAAGAACAAAACGGGCTTCGATCTCATCGGCATGTTTGTCGGCAGCGAAGGGCTGCTCGGCGTCGTCACCGAAGCCACGCTGCGCCTGCTCCCGCTGCCGCCCGCGCGCGCCACGCTCTCCGCGAGCTTCCGCACTTTCCACCAGGCCGCGAACGCGGTGCAGGAAATTTTCGCCGCCGGATTTCTGCCGTCCGCTTTGGAAATCGCCGACGCCTTCACCCTCGCCGCCGCCGGTCAGCATCTCGGAAAAAAGCTCGCGCCGCCCGGCAGCGCGCACCTCCTCGTGGATCTCGACGGCCAGCCCGCGAGCGTGCGCGGCGAGGTGAAATCGCTCGCCGCGCTGCTCGCGAAACTCAAAGCCATCGGCGCGCAAACGGCAGTCGGCGAAGCGGCTTGCGAGGAGCTTTGGAACTTGCGCCGCGCCTTTTCGCAATCACTCAAAGCGACCGGCCTCGTGAAGCTCAACGAAGACATCGTCGTCCCGCGCGGACGCCTCACTGACCTCGCCGCCTTCGCCGAAAAGCTGCGCAAAAAACACGGCTACCCCATCGCCTGCTTCGGCCATGCGGGCGACGGCAACATCCACGTCAACATCATGGCCGCGCACTAC
>JANXSB010000452.1 GCA_025352865.1 Chthoniobacter sp.
GATGACACCGGCGGCGGCGGGCGCTTTGTCGCCGGCGCGGATGGTCCAGGCGCGCGTCTCCTGCTCGCCGGTGGTGAGGTAGGTGCGCAGGCCGAGCAGGTGATAGACGGCGCGGATGAGCGAGCCGACGCCGCTCGACGCCACGCCGATGCCGGCGAGGTATTCGGCGGCTTCCTCGTCGGTCAGCCCGGCGAGTTCGCTCTCGATCTGCGCGCTGATGACCACGGCCTCGGTGGCGAAATGCGAGCGCGCGTAATCCTGCACGGCGGTGACGAAACGCGCGGCGTCCGTCATCTCCACGTTGTCCTTGGGCGGCACGCCTTCATTGTCGCGCGCGGCTTCGACGATGGCGGCGACGTTGGCGAGATCGGCTTCGGCGACGTTGCAGGCGAAGATGGTCGGCTTTCCCGAGAGGAGAAAAAACTCGCGCAGGAGTTTCGTCTCGTCGTCGCTGAGTTCGAGGGTCGTGGCGGGTTTGCCGGCGTCGAGATGGGGGATGAGTTTTTCGCAAAGGGCGACCTCGGCCTTGGCGGTTTTGTCGTTCAGCTTCGCGGCCTTTTGCTGGCGGTCCTTGCGCTTTGCCACGGCGGCGAGGTCGGCGAGGATCAGCTCGGTATTGATGATCTCGATGTCGCGCACGGGATCGACGGTGCCGCTGACGTGATGGATGTCCGCGTCCTCGAAACAGCGCACGACCTGCACCAGCGCGTGGACTTCGCGGATGTGGCTGAGGAACTGGTTGCCCAGTCCTTCGCCCGCGCTCGCGCCTTTCACCAAGCCGGCGATGTCCACGAACTCAATGGCGGCGGGGACGAGCTTTTTCGAGTGCGAGAGTTTCGACAGCGCCGCGAGCCGCGGGTCGGGCACGGTGACGATGCCGACGTTCGGGTCGATGGTGCAGAACGGGTAGTTTGCCGCCTGCGCTTTCTGCGTTTTGGTGACGGCGTTGAAGAGGGTGGATTTGCCGACGTTGGGGAGGCCGACGATGCCTGCGGATAACATAGGCGCGGACGGTAGGGGAAAATCGCGCGGGCGAAACTGGAAATGTTTTTTTAACGCAGAGACGCCGAGGCGCGGAGGTCGCAGAAACCTCGCGACAAAGCTCCAGCTTCGTCACGCGCTGGTCTGCGAAGCTCCGCTTCGACAACCAACGAATGACCACGGCGGGCGCTGAATCCGCAGTCGCGCGCGGCGAAGCTGGAGCTTCGGGGGCAGGTGCGTGTCCAAGCTGGAGCTTGGGCACGAGGAATCAGCGGTTTCCTATCCCCGCGTGTGGTGGTGCAGCGCGCGGTCGTCGGTCCAATAGACGTGGAGCATCACCCCGCCCCAATAGAGCGGGAGCAGGAGAAAACCCCAGCCGGCGCTCGCCGCCCCAGCGAGAAAGCAGAAGGCGAAAGCGAATCCGCTGCCGAGCATCATGATCGCGCCGAGAAGCCGGTGGCCCTTGTAGATGTGGCCAAGCCCCGGGACTACGCTGAGGCACACGGCCACCCGGTCGCGAAATCCGGCGAGAGGATTTCGCTCCTCCTCGCGCACCCAGTCGCATCGCGGGCATTCGTTGAGGTTGTCGGGAGAAAGCGCCGCGCCGCAGAGCGGGCAGGTGCGCGTTTCGGTGAGCGGAGGATTGGCGTTGGTGGTTGGCATGTTTAGTCTCGTTTTGTTCGTTGTTTCCCTGCCTTCTTGCCTGCGGAAAAAGTAGCCAGTGTCATCGTTCCGCGCAATTCCTAACTTCTGACTTATGCCCGCGCTCGCTCCCATCACCGCCCATCTCGACCGCTACCTGCGCATCGCGGAAGTCACCGACTACGCCGGCGCGTGGAACGGTCTGCAAATCGAAAACTCCGGCGAGGTGACGCGGATCGGCGCGGCAGTGGACGCGTGCGAGTGGACCATTGGGCGCGCGGTGGAGCGGGGAATCACGCTGCTGCTCGTGCATCACGGATTGTTTTGGGGCGGCGTGCAGCCGCTGACCGGCGTGGTGCGGCGGAAAGTGAAAGCAGCGCTCGACGGCGACCTCGCGATCTACAGCGCGCATCTGCCGCTCGATCTGCATCCGCTCGTGGGAAACAACGCGCTGCTCGCGAAGGCGCTTGGATTCAAGCGCTGCGAGCCGTTCTTCATTTCCAAAGGCCAGCCGGTCGGACTGCAAACGCGCGCTTCGCTCTCACTCGAAGAACTCGCGCGCCGGATCGAACGCGTGCTCGGCAGCGCACCGCACATCGCGCCCGGCGGGCCGGGAAAAACCGCGCGCATCGGCATCGTCACCGGCGGCGCGGGCGGCGAGGTCGCACGCGCGGCGTCGGAGGGCGTGGACACTTTCATCACCGGCGAAGGCCCGCACCACAGCTACACGCTCGCCGAAGAACTCGGCGTGAACCTTTTCTACGCCGGCCACTACGCCACCGAGACCTTCGGCGTCAAAGCCCTCGCCGCGCATCTCGCGAAAAAGTACCGCGTGCCGTGGGAGTTCATCGACCACCCCACCGGGCTGTAAATCCGCCGCGCAAATTTGAGAATTAAAGTGGGCGCGGCATAGGGCTTGCAACAGAGCGAAGCACCCATGCGAGCCTGCGCTGCCATTTGCGAGGACTGCGGGGCGTTTCTCCCCGAAACGCCCGGCGGCGGCCTGTGCGCAAACTGCGTGGTGAATGCGCAGACCGCGCAGTTGCCGCCACTGCGCGTGCTCGCGCCGCCGACTGCGGAGGATGGCGATGCGCTGCTGCCGGGGCACAAGGTTTTGGAAGTCATCGGCACCGGCGGAATGGGCTCGATTCACCGGGCGCGGCAGGAGAGTTTGCAGCGCGATGTGGCGGTGAAAATCATCCGCGCCGAGCGCGCGAACGAGGAGGACACCGAGCGTTTTCTGCGCGAGGCGCGGGTGCTGGCGCAGCTCGACCATCCGAACATCGTGCCCATTTACGACTCCGGCACGGACGAGGACGGGCGCTGTTTTTACACGATGAAAATGGTGCGCGGACGGACGCTCAAAGCCATCCTGCTCGCGGTGAACAAGAGCTCGGAAATGTGGACGCTGGAGCGGCTGCTGGAGATTTTTCGCAAGATCTGCGACGCCGTGGCGTTCGCGCATGCGCGCGGCGTGCTGCACCGCGACTTGAAGCCTGACAACATCATGGTCGGCGAGTTTGGCGAAGTGCTTGTCATGGACTGGGGACTGGCGAAAGTCATGGCTGGAAAGTTGGAAGGCGGACGGCGGACGGCGGAGGAAAATGCCGCGGCGCTCGACGGTGATTTCTCCACGCAGCGCATCGAGGATTCCTCCGCGCTCCATGCTTCGCCCTCCGACTTTGTCACGATGAGCGGCGTCGTCCTCGGCACGCCGCAGTACATGTCGCCCGAGCAGGCCGACGGCAGCGCCGATCTCGATCAGCGGTGCGACGTGTACATGCTCGGCGGGCTGCTCTATTCGATCCTTACGCTGCGTCCGCCGGTGCGCACGGGCACGCTGCACGAGATGCTCGAAAGCGTGCGTACGGGCCGGCTCGAGCCGGTCGAGTTTCAGCCGCAGTTTTTCAGCACGCACGCGGACGCATGGCAGATTCCGCCAGCGCTTGCGGCGGTGGTGCGAAAGGCGATGGCGCTGGATCGCCGCGGGCGTTTTCCGACCGTGAGTGCATTCGCCGCGGATGTGGATGCGCACCTCGCGGGTTACGCCACGAGCGCCGAGCACGTTGGTCTCGCCGGGCAGCTCTGGCTGCTCATCAAACGCCACCGCACGGTTTCCCTCGCGCTGCTCGTGCTGCTCCTCGTGAGCGCGGTTTTTGTCGTGCAGCTCATCGCCAGCGAACGCCGCGCGACGCTCAGCGCCGACATCGCGCTGCACAACGAAACCGCCGCCCGCACCGCCGAGGCGCTCGCGCACGAAAGCGAAGCCGCCAAAAGCCAGGCGCTGGCCCGCGCAAACATCGCGCTCGCCGACAGCGCCTACGCGGCCAATGAGTCCGCGCAGATGCGCGCCGCCCTCGACGCCGTGCCGGTGGAATTGCGCGCCGATCCGAACTGGCACTACCTCGACGGGCGCACCGATGACCGGCAGGCGCTCATCGAGTGGGACCACCAGGGCTTCTTCATCGGCAGCATCCCGCACCCCAGCCGGCCCGGCGTTTTCACCGCCGCCACGGGCGCGAGCAGCGGCAACCATATCGTCACCTTTGAGGCGGCCACCGGAAAAGTGCTCGGCGAATTTTCTCATCGCGGCGGCTGGGTGCGCGGCCTCGCCTATTCGCCGGATGGCCGCTTCATCGCCCTCAGCCGCATCATGGATGGAGGCATTTCCATCCACAACGCGGAGGACGGCACCGAGGTCATCCACTGGCCCGCCGGCTGGGCCGACTCCCTGGATTTTCTCCCGGATGGCAAGCGGCTGCTCCAGAGCGACAACGTCGGTTGTTTCATGTGGGAAGCCGGCACCGGGCGCGAGATTTGGCGAAACCCCACGGGTCGTGCGCACCTGCTGCTGCCCGGCGGCGAGCGTATCGCGAGCGTGTCCGATACGACCCTCCGGCTGCTCTCAGCGGAAGACGGTCGCGAGCTCGCCAAGTATCCGCTCGAAGGCAACGTGCCCATCACCGCGTCCGTCAGCCCGGACGGCGCGCTGCTGCTCGTAGCCTTTCTCAACGGCCAGATTCGCGGCGTCCGCCTCGCGGATGGCCGCACGGCATTTGAAGTGCCGGGCGTGGATGTGGGCTGGGTCGCCCGCACCGCCTTCACGCCCGATGGGCGGCGTTTCGTCGTCGTCGCCTCGCTCAATGACACCGCGCAGTGCGTGCAGCTCCGCGACACCGCCACCGGGCGCGTGCTCCGGCAGTTGCGCGGCGGGATCGGCAACATCGAGTCGCTGAGCCTGCATCCGCTTTCCGGCGAGCTGCTCGTTGCCGGCACCCGCAGCGCGACGTGGGCGCTGCCGCAGCCGCGCCCGCCGCGCTGGCGGCTCGACTCGTCGGTCTTTTTGCAAAAAGGCGCGGGCGGATTTTTCGGCGGGGACGACTTTTTTCTCGCCGCCGCCGAAGGGAGCAGCGTCGCGGCCACCGACATCGCCAGCGGCCAGGTGCGCTGGCACCCGGAGCGGCGGGCATACTTCAACTCCGCCGCCAGCGCCGACGGCCTCGCCGGCGTGGTGCAATTGGACGGTCGCAAGGACAACGGCTTCGACTTTGTCCTCTGCCGGGTCGATGGCGGGACCATCCGCGAGACGGGCACCGTTTTTTATTCCACGGATCCGGCTGCCATGGTGCTCAATCGCGACGGCTCGCGCCTCGCCATGAGCGGCGCCTGGGGCGGGGTGGATGCTTTCCGAACGGCCACGGCGGAACAATTGCCCGAGGTCGGCCAGAGCGACGTCAAGGCCACCAACGCGCTCGCCTGGCATGGCCGCGAAACCTCCCGGCTCATCGGCCTTTTCATGCGCTTCGGGCGCCGCGGCTTTCCCGATGCGGAGGAGTGGATCATCTCCTGGGACACGGATACCGGCCGGCGTGTCGCCGAGGTGTCGCATCCGACAGCCATGAACTGCCTCGCCACCGAACCCGGCGGCACCCGCCTCGCCGAAGCCGGCGATGACAAAATCGTCCGCATCCGCGACGCCAGCACCCTCGCCGTCCTCCGCCAGTTCCGCGCGCACGACGGGCCCATCAACGCCATCGCCTGGAACCCGAAACGGGCCATGCTGGCCACCAGCTCCACCGATCGCAGCGTGCGTCTTTGGGACGTGGAAACCGGGCGGATGATCGAGGAAATCCACATCGGCCTGCGCGAACCCTCCGCCCTCTTTTTCAGCCCCAGCGGACGCCGCCTCTCGTGCGTCACGCCGGGAGAAAAAACGCTCATCTGGGAGCTGGAGTAGCGCCACCGAGCGAGCGCTTGCGCGCCGTGCGCGTGGGCGGCAGTCTCGCGCGATGGACAGCCCCTTGGAGACGGCGCACGCCCGCGTCTGCGAACTCATCGCGCACTTCGCCGCGCATGAGGCGCACTACCTCTCGCCGGGCTATCAGGAGGCCGAGGCGCGCAAGGATTTCATCGACCCGCTGCTCATCGCGCTCGGCTGGGATGTGAACCACGAGCGCGAGAAAAACCCCTTCGAGCAGGAGGTCAAAGTCGAGCGCGGCGTCGCCGTGGCGAACGCGCAGAAGCGCGCCGACTACGCCTTTTATCTCCAGCCGAACTACCGCGACGTGCGCTTTTTCGTGGAGGCGAAAAAGCCGTCCGTCGTCCTCGCCACGGATCGCGACGCGCACTGGCAGACCATCCGCTACGGCTCGTGCGCGCAGACGCCGCTCGCGCTGCTCACCGACTTTCAGGAGCTGCACGTCCTCGACTGCCGCCTGCCCGCGGACATCGACACCGCGCTCGCCTGCGTCCATCGCAAATACCACTACCGCGAACTGCTGGACCCCGCGCGCTTCGCCGAGCTTTACTGGCTCTTCTCGCGCGAGGCGTTGGCCAGCGGCGCGCACGATCGCTACGTCGCCGCGCTCAAAAAACCGCGCGGCG
>JANXSB010000472.1 GCA_025352865.1 Chthoniobacter sp.
CGTAAGTGCTGGTTGAACGGTTGGCGCATTCCCCCTTCACTTTCACTCGCGCTCCCCTACCTTCCGCGCCCTATGCCACGTCCCGACGGTCGCGCGAGCGATCAAATCCGCCCGATTTCCTTCACGCCGAATTTTGCCCCGCACGCGACCGGCTCGGTGCTTGTGGCGTCGGGAAACACGCGCGTCATTTGCAGCGCGATGATCGAGGAAGGCGTGCCGGGATGGATGAAGGCGCAGCGCGTGGAGGGCGGGTGGATCACGGCGGAGTACTCGATGCTGCCCTACTCGACGCAGCCGCGAAAGGCGCGCGACAGCTCGAAGGGGAAACTCGACGGGCGCAGCGTGGAGATTCAACGGCTGATCGGGCGCTCGCTGCGCGCGGTGATCGATCTGGACGCGCTCGGGGCGCGAACGCTGTGGGTGGATTGCGACGTTTTGCAGGCGGACGGCGGGACGCGGACGGCGTCGATCACCGGCGCTTGCGTGGCGGTGGCGCTGGCCGCGCGCAGCTTGCAGGCGGCGGGGCTTTTGAAAAAATCGCCGATCAAAAAATTCGTGGCGGCGGTGAGCGTGGGCGTGGTCGGTGGGGAAGCGGTGCTCGATTTGAACTATGTCGAGGACAAGGACGCGACGGTGGACCTGAATGTGGTGATGACGGACGACGGGCAGTTTGTGGAAGTGCAGGGCGCAGGCGAGGAGAGCACGTTTTCGCACGAGCAATTCCTGGCGATGCTGGCGCTGGGGAAGAAAGGTGTTGCCGACCTGCTGGCGGCTCAGCAAGAAGTGCTGGCCTGACGCCTGCTCTGGCGGCAGCCCCATATTTTCACCATGAAGAAAGCTCTCATCACCGGCATCACCGGCCAGGACGGCTCGTATCTCGCGGACCTGCTGCTCGCGAAAGGCTACGAAGTCCACGGGATCATCCGCCGCGCGAGCACGTTCAATACGTCGCGCATCGACCATCTTTACACCGACCCGCATGTGAACGGCGTGCGCCTCCACCTCCACTACGGCGACCTCTCGGACTCGCTCAATCTCACGCGGCTCATCGACCGCACGGGGCCGGACGAAATCTATCACCTCGGCGCGCAGAGCCATGTGCGCGTGAGTTTCGACATCCCGGAGTACACGGGCGACATCGTCGGGCTCGGCACCATCCGCCTGCTCGAGGCGCTGCGCGAGACGAAGGTGCCGGCGCGTTTCTATCAGGCGTCGTCGAGCGAGATGTATGGCAAAGTGCAAGCCGTGCCGCAGACGGAGAGCACGCCTTTCTGGCCGCGTTCGCCCTACGCGGTGGCGAAAGTGTACGGTTACTGGGCGACGGTGAATTACCGCGAGAGCTACGGCATGCACACGAGCAACGGCATCCTTTTCAACCACGAGAGCCCGCGCCGCGGGGAGACCTTCGTCACGCGGAAAATCACGCGCGCCGTCGCGGCGATCAAGCTGGGCAAACAAAAGGAGCTGTATCTCGGAAACATGGACGCGAAGCGCGACTGGGGTTACGCACCCGAGTACGTCGAGGGCATGTGGCGCATGCTCCAGCAGCCCGAGGGCGACGACTACGTGCTCGCCACCAACGAGACGCACACCGTGCGCGAGTTCGTGGAGGCGGCGTTCGCGCATGCCGGGCTCGACTGGCAGGAGCACGTG
This sequence comes from Chthoniobacter sp., assembly GCA_025352865.1. Classification (GTDB taxonomy): domain Bacteria; phylum Verrucomicrobiota; class Verrucomicrobiia; order Chthoniobacterales; family Chthoniobacteraceae; genus Chthoniobacter. The sequence goes on from JANXSB010000472.1 coordinate 1,654, forward strand.
AAATACGACGCGCGCTACGAGCGCCCGGCGGAGGTCGATCTCCTCATCGGCGATCCCGCGAAGGCGAAAGCGAAACTCGGCTGGGAGCCGCAGACGCGCTTCGACGGGCTGGTGAAAATCATGGTTGATGCCGATCTCGCCGCGCTGCGGTAGTTCCTTCGCCCCTTCCCGCAGACAGGGGTCAAAATGGCATGGCGATGCTTGCTGCGGAGCAGGAAAGCCGATAGCAAACGCATCACCCCATGCCGGACGATTTTCCATACGATGTCTTCCTGAGCCACAGCGCGAAGGACAAGGCGGTGGTGCGCGACGTGGCGGAACGGTTGCGCAAGGACGGGGTGAAGGTGTGGTTCGATGAATGGGTGCTCAAGCCGGGCGACAGCATCCCGAGTAAGATCGAGGACGGGCTGGAGCGCTCGCGCGTGCTGGTGCTCTGCATGTCGGCGAATGCGTTCGGCTCGGATTGGGCGCAGTTGGAGTCCGGCACGTTCCGCTTTCGTGACCCGCTGAACAAGGAGCGCCGCTTCCTTCCCCTGCGCCTCGACGACGCCCCCATCAAAGGTTCCCTCGCGCAATTCCTTTACATCAACTGGCTCGCGACGGCTCGCGAGGTGGAGTATGCGGCGATTAACGAATGAGCAGAGCATTCTCTTGTGATTCGTTCTCCCAAGTCGATTGGCACGACTATGAACGGACCTTACAACAGTCCGTGAAGAACGAGATCGACGGGCTAGCCAAGCCGTATCTGCTCGGAGTGGATGAGGCCGAATACAAGAACCACCTCGTCCAAAAATACAGCCTCGAACCCATCGAGGTTTTTAAAGACAGTGAGCGAGTTCGAGAACCCCGCATTGAACAACGGCCGTATCAGGACTTCGGGAGGACTCTCCATCGAGATGCATATGTCTTTCCCGTTGAATATCGATTTGGCGGTTCTCCGGGCTTGTTCCAAGTAAGGCCTAACCCGCGGACGTGTGTCAGCCATCCGATTAACGTCGACTGTTCAAGCAACG
>JANXSB010000480.1 GCA_025352865.1 Chthoniobacter sp.
CTTTTCCCCGCGCCGGTGTGACCGACGAGCGCCACAGTCTCGCCGGGCCGCGCGTGGAGGGAGATGTGGTGGAGGATCGGCAGCTCCTCGGAATACGCGAAACCCACGTCCTGAAAACGCACGTCGCCGACGATGCTGACCGGCTCGTCGTGCTCGACACGGCCGGGCTCCGCGGGCGTGTCGAGGATTTCAAAGACGCGCTCGCCCGCCGCGCGCCCGGCCTGCACGAGCTGGTTGAGGGAGTGCAGTTTCCCCACCGGATCGTAAAGCGCGCCGACCAGCCACAGCACGGCGACGAGATCGCCCACGCCCATTTCCCCGCGCAGCACCGCGCGCCCGCCGAAGCCGACGACAAGCACCGCGCCGCACGCGCCGAGGAAACTCATCAGCGGATTATAGATCGCCCACACCTTCATCACGGTCAGCGTGGCCGTGCGGAGCTGGTTGCTCACGCCGTTGAAACGCGCGTGCTCCTCGCGCTCGCGCACGTAGGTTTTAATCTGCCGGATGCCCGCGAGGTTGTCGTGCAGCAGCGAATTCATGCTCGACGAAGCCTTGCGCTGGAGCCGGTAGCGGCGCGGCGCGGTGAGCGTGTAAATGAGCGCGCCCGCGACGAGCAGTGGGATCGGCGCGAGCGCCAGCCACGCGAGCCGGGCATTGTAGGAAAAGAGCATCGCCGCCACGATGACGATCTGGAGCAAGGCGATGATGCCGCCCTCGATCCCGTCAATGAGCACGCGCTCCACGGCGGTCACGTCTTCGAGCAGCCGCGTCATGATGTCGCCGGTCGCGCGGTTGTCGAACCACGTCAGCGGGAGCTGCTGGATGTGCGCGTAAAGATCGCTGCGCAGGTCGAAAATCACGCGCTGCTCGAAGGTGTTGTTCAGCACGATGCGCAGCGCATTGAAAAGATCGCGCACGAAAAACGACCCCGCCGCGACGAGCACGAGCCAAGGCAGTCGCTCGCCGCGGCCCGCGCGCACGTCGTCGATGATGAGCTGCGTGGCCTTTGGAAAAACGACAACCATGAGCGTCGTGAAAACCGCGCAGGCAAGCGTGCCCGCGGCCATCCACGGATAGCGGCGGACATATGCACAGACGCGGAGGACGGTTTTCATTTCGGAGCGCACACCATGCGTCCGAAGCCGCGCAGCGCAAGCATCCGCGAGCGACGGATGAATCGCGGGTTGCCAATCACGGGACGCGGCGTATTTCTCCCGCCATGTCGCTGGCCACACGCTCCGCTCTTGTCTGGGCATTGCTCGCCGCCGTGCTGGTGGCGCTTTCGAGCTGGCTGAACTACCGCGGCGCGCGGGCGCAGCTCATCCAGACATGGGACGAGCGGCTGGAGCATGAGCTGGCGCTGGTCCGCGTGCGGGTGGAGGCCGGCGTGGGCGATGCCTCGCGCGATGTGCGGACGCTGGCCGGAGCACCGGCGGTGCGCGAGTTCATGCGCTGGCGCGGCGCGGCGGACTCGGCGGTCTGGCAGGAAATGGTGGAGCAGGATTTCCTCGCGCTCGCCGCGGGCAAGCCGGCGTACTACCAAGTGCGGCTGATCGGCGTGGCGGATGGCGGGCGCGAACTGGTGCGCGTCGATCGCACGCCGGAGACGCCGGGCGGCATTGCGCCGATCCGCAAAGACCGGCTCCAGCAAAAGGGCGGGCGCGATTACATGCGCGATGCGATCACCGCCGGCCCCGGCGTGCTCTCGCTCTCGGAGCTGGATCTCAACCAGGACTTCGGGCGCGTCACCGTGCCCTACATGCCGACCTTGCGCGCGGCGGTGACCGTGCTCGACGACAGCCGCGTGATTTTCGGGATCATGATCGTCAATGTCGATCTGCGCCCGCTGCTCGACGAGGTCGCGCGGCAGACCGCGCCGGGCGTGCGCCTCATGCTCGCCAACACGCGCGGCGACTATCTGCTGCACCCCGATCCCGCGCACCTCTACGGCCACGATCTCAAGACGGAGTTCTCCTTTTCCAAAGACCACACCGCGCCCGAGGGCACGCTCGTGCGCGAGGCCGCGTTCGCCATCGCGCCGGGTTCGCCGCGGCGGATTCAGGCGCGGGTGCTGTGTCCGCCCGAGGTGTGGCTGGCGGGCCTCGCGGAGACGCGCAACCGCACGCTTCTCCAGGCGCTGCTCGGCATCGCAGCCGTCGCGCCGCTGGTCTTCTGGCTCGCACGCGGGCCGCTCGGGCGGCTGCACCGGCTGAGCGAGGCCGTGGCGGGCTACGAGGCGGGGCATGAGTTTGTCTCGCCGGACAGCGGGACGGATGAAATCGGCGCGCTCGGGAAAAAATTCGCCGCACTCTCCGAGCGCGTGCGCGAAAGCGTGGACAAGCTCGAAGCCGCGCGGAAGGAGGCCGACGATGCGACGCAGGGGCGCGATGATTTTCTCGCCATGATGAGCCACGAAATCCGCACGCCGCTCAACGCTGTGGCGGGGCTCGCGCGCGTGCTCGACCGCAACCGGCCCGCGCCGCACCAGGAGCCGATCCTGCGCTCGCTGCGCGCAGCGCTGCGCCAGCTCACGGCGCTGCTCAATGACGCCCTCGACTGGTCGAAAATCCGCGCGCGCAAACTCACCTTCGAGCATGCCGTTTTTCCGCTGCGCGAAGTCCTCGCCGACGCCGCGCTCACCCACGGCCCGCTCGCGCGGCAGAAGGGGCTCGACTTCACCGTGATGATCCCGCCCAACTCGGTTTACGGGCTGGCCAATGTCAATGTGCCTGTGGATGACACGCACACGGCTTTCTATTTCATCTCCTGGACGGAAGGCGAGCAGGTCGGTATCGAGCCGGACGAGTGGCGAAAATTCCTCGCGGCCGAAGTGGGCCCCGACCTCGATCCAGCTTACCGCAAGCTCCGCAACCTCGGCAACGGCTACCTCCAGGACCGCGAAGCCATGAAGAACGGAAGCTTCACCGGCATCCGCGGCATCCCGAATCAGGACATCGTCATGTGGGAGACCATGGGGCCGATTGCGGGCCGCACCACCGAGTTGCTGGGTGC
>JANXSB010000611.1 GCA_025352865.1 Chthoniobacter sp.
CTGCCGAAGCTCGAACAGTTCATGGGCGCGATGACGGGGCTCTCGCGGATTAACTTCGAGGCGTTCGCGGCGAAGTTCGACTTCTCGCCTTTCAAAACGCTGTGCGATGTCGGCGGAGCGACGGGGCTGCTCAGCATCGAGGCGGCGAAGGTGCATCCGCATCTCCAGTGCGTTTCGTTCGACCTTCCGGCCGTGGAGCCAATCGCGCGCAAGCACATCGCCGCCGCCGGATTGAGCGGGCGCATCGCGACGGCGTCGGGCGACTTTTTCCATGACCCGCTGCCAAAGGCGGACCTAATCACGATGGGCATGATCCTCCACGACTGGAATTTGGAGAAGAAGATGCACCTCATCCGCGCGGCCTACGACGCGCTGCCGCCCGGCGGCGCGCTGGTGGCCATCGAGGCGCTCATCGACGACGCCCGACGCGAGAACGTCTTCGGCCTGCTGATGTCGCTGAACATGCTAATCGAGTTTGGCGACGCCTTCGATTACTCTGCGGCGGATTTCCGCGGGTGGTGCGGGGAGGTGGGGTTCAAACGGTTTGAGGTCATCCACCTCGCGGGACCGTCGAGTGCGGTGATCGCCTATAAGTAAGCGGTCCACCGGCTTCCGCCCCGCTGCGTCAGCGGAAAAAGTCCTTCGCCTTTTCGAGAAAGCTGCGGTTCATCGGCGAGTTTTCCTCACCCATGAGCCCGGCAAATTCGGCGAGCTTCGCGCGCTGATCGGCGTTCAGTTTCGTCGGCACCTCGACGATCAGACGAACGACGAGATCGCCGCGCGCGCCGGAGTTCAGCGAGGGGATGCCTTTGCTGCGGAGCCGGAAGGCCGTGCCGCTCTGAGTGCCCGCGGGCACCTTGAGCTGGGCCTGGCCTTCGAGGGTCGGCACGTGCAGTTCGCCGCCGAGCGTGGCGATGCTGAAGGAAACCGGGACTTCGCAAAACAGGTTGTTCTCCTCGCGCTCGAAAACCTCGTGCTCCTTGATGTGGATCACGACGTAGAGATCGCCGGGCGGGCCGCCGCGCAGGCCGGCTTCGCCGTTGCGGACGCTGCGAAGGCGCGAGCCGTCCTCGATGCCGGCGGGGATTTTCAGTTTGATGCGCGTCGGGGATTCGGCGCGGCCCTCGCCGTTGCACTTCCGGCACGGGTGGCTGATGACCTGGCCGGTGCCTTTGCAGCGCGGGCAAGTCTGGGAGACCTGGAAAAATCCGCGCGAGCTGACGACCTGGCCGCGCCCGCCGCAGTCGCGGCACGAGACGGCCTGCGAACCTTTTTCCGCGCCGCTCCCGTGGCAGACGGCGCAGCTTTCCAGCTTGCTGACTTCGATTTCCTTGTCGCAGCCGAAGGCCGCTTCCTCGAGCCGGATCTGCATGTCGTAGCGCAAATCCGAGCCGCGCTGTTTTCCATCGCGCGACTGCGGCTGCGCGCCCTGCGTGCCGCCAAAGAACTGCTCGAAAATCCCGCCGCCATTGCCGCTGCTCGCGCCGAAAACCTCGCGGAAAATATCGAACGGATCGTGCGCTCCGCCACCACCGCCGCGCGCGGCCCCGCCCTGCGCAAAGGCCGCGTGCCCGAAGCGGTCGTAGGCGGCGCGCTTTTCCGCGTCCATGAGCACTTCATAGGCGGAGCCGAGTTCCTTGAATTTCTCCTCGGCGGAATGGTCGCCGGGATTTTTGTCCGGGTGATACTTGACCGCGAGCTTGCGGTAGGAGCGTTTGATTTCGTCCACGGTGACCGTGCGGGTCACCTCGAGGATTTCGTAATAGTCGCGCTGGGCCATGCGGTTGTTACTTCGCCGCCGCACCCTTTGAAACCACCACTGTCGCCGGCCGCAGCAGCCGCTCGCGCAGCTTGTACCCGCGCCGGAGCTGCCGCACCACGGTGCCCTCGGGAACGGTCGCACTTTCCTCCTGCGCCACGGCTTCGTGGAGATGCGGGTCAAAGGGCTGGCCCTCGCCGTTCACGGGCTCGACGCCGCTGCCGAGCAGGAAATCGGTGAGCTGTTTGGCGACCATGTCCATGCCCATGAGGATGGGCGAATTCTCCGCACTGGCGCGGGCGGCGTTCAGGCCGAGTTCGAAGCTGTCGAGGATCGGGATGAGGCGTTCGAGGAAGGAGGCGTTGGCAAATTTCACGGCGTCCTCCTTTTCGCGCGCGGCGCGTTTGCGGAAGTTTTCAAAGTCCGCCTGGCTGCGCAGCGCGAGGTCGCGGAAGCGCTGGAGATCGCCCTGCATCTGCGCGACGAGCGAGTCCTCGCTGACCTCGGGTTTGGTCTCGGGCGTTTCGTCGTCGGTGGAAGTGGTGTCGGTGGGTTCTTGGCTCATGGTTACTTTTTCCGAATGACGATCAAAGTGATGTCATCGTGCTGCGGATAACTGCCGACGAACGCGCGGAGGTCGTCCGTGAGTTTCGTGATGATCCCGGCGGCGCCATCGGCGGCGCTCGCCTGGATCGCTTTGATCAGATTCGGCATTCCGAATTCATCGCCCGCTGCGTCGAGCGCCTCGGTCACGCCGTCGGTGTAAAGGACGAGGCAGTCATTGGGTTCGAGCGTCAGGGAAAAATCGGACGTGACCCTATTGAACACGCCCCCGCTGTCAATGCCCAGGGCCATGCCCGGCGGGTTGATTTTCGACACGCTCCCATCGCGCGCGCAGTAGAGCAGCGGCGCGTCGTGGCCCGCGCGGCTGAGCGTCACCACGGGGCTGCCGCGCTCGATGATCGCGTAGGCCATGCTGATGAACATGTCCTCCTTGATGTCGGGAAAAAGCTGCGCATTGACCACGCGCAGCGCCTGCGCCGGCGAGAGCTGCGCCTCCGCGCGCGACCGCAGCACGCTCCGGCACATGGCCATGATGAGCGACGCCGGCACGCCCTTGCCCGAGACATCCGCAATGGCGACGCCGCAGTGGTTTTCATCCACGGGAATGTAGTCGAAATAATCGCCGCTGACCTGTTTCGCCGGGAGGTTGATGCCGGCGATTTGGAAACCTTCCACCTCCGGCGCGTCGGTGGGCAAAAGGATGCGCTGAATCTCGTGGGCCACGGCGAGATCCTGATCGAGCCGGCGCTTTTCCGCCGCCTCGGAAAAGATGATCGCGTTGTAAAGGGCGAAGGCCGACTGCTCGGCGATTGCTTTGAAAATCTGAAACTCCGCCGACTGAAACGGCTCGCTCTCCGGGCCGCGCGCGATGGCGAGGACGCCGAGGTTTTGCTCGCCGTAATTCAGCGGACAAAGCATCGCGCTCGTGACCTGCAGCGTGCCCGCGCGCAGCGGCGCGAGGCGGCTGTCCTCGCCGCGCAGGAGCAGAGGCTCGCGGTCGCGCCAGACCTCGCCGAGCGTCCCCTCGCCCGCGCTGACGGCGTGCAGCCGCACATGGCTGGGCCAGGAAAAACCCGGCTCCTGCACGACCGCCGCCGGCACCTCGAAAAACGGCGGGCAATTCCGCGTGGCAAACGCCGGCCGCAGCGCTTCGCTCGGACGGTCGGTGAGATACAGGGCGCCGCCATGCGCGCCGAGAATCCGCAGCGCACCCTCGACGATGAGCACATGCAAATCCGACGGCTTGCTCGTGTCCGAGAGCGCCGCGCCGAGCCCGTGCAGGAAGTCAAAGACCCGCGTTTCCTCGAGCTGGATTTTTTCCCGCGCCCGCCGCAGCGCCACAATCATCTGCCGCTGCCGCCGATAGACATAGACGAACGAAACCGCCGTGACGGCGAAGAGCGCGAAGAAAACGGCGGCCCACATCGAGCCTACCGGACGAGGTGCAGATCCTGTTTCAAGTATTCGATCACGTCCTTGAATTTCGCGGCGTTCGCCCCGTCCGCTTTCACACAAGCCTCGTGCGCTTCGAGCATCGTCCGCGTCTGCGTCAGCTTGTCGGCGGGTTCTCCTTCGAGCGGCGTATGCGGCACCATCCGTCCGCTGGCTCCGGCCTCCGGCGGCTCCTCGTTTCCACCGAGGGTGAAAAGCTGATCGAGCCCCAGATTCGTCAGCAGATCCCGGTTGCGCTCATTGAGATTGATCGCCCGCAATTCCCCCTGGCCCAGCCCGCGCAGCGCCAGCCCGATCGCCGCCAGCGTGCCCATGAACGTCGAGTCCATCAGCGGGCAGTTGCGCAAATCGACCACGAATTCCCGGTGCCCGCGGTTGATCATTTCCTTCGAGAATTCCTTGAGCCCCGTGCTGTTCAAAAACGTCCCCTTCCCCTCGACCCGCACCCAGACCGTGCGGTTCGCAGTGCCGACGAGAATGGAAGGATTGGCAGTCACGGTTTGAAAATTATGGACGCCCGCAGTCCCACGCACCGCGAGCTTTGGACGCGGAGACAATACGGCCTGTCGGTAAAAATTTCATCTTCCGATCAGTTCCAGAGGAACGATTGATTGAGCCCGACGATCTTCCCGTTCTCGATGAGCAGCGCGCGCCAGCCGGTGATTTTTCCCTCCTGCTTGTAGTCGTCGCCGATCACTTGAAAGTCGCTCGTCACCGAGCCCTTCACGTTTTTGTAAAACAGCTCCTTGGCCTGCACATACGCGCCCAGGTTTTGCTGCCGGTATTCGAGGCGGATGGTCACGTCCGCCGGGCGCTTCACCCGCCAGAAAAAAGTGAAGTAATGGCCGTAGCGCTGTTCGCGGTCGTAACTCGAAACCGCCCCGAAATTGAGCCGCTGCCGCTCAAAAGCGATCATCGGATCGAGCGTCGGCTTTTCGAGCTGGCGGTCGTTGAGCAGCGTTTTGGTTTTGCGAAATTCAAAGGCGTCGTCCAGCGCCAGCGGCAGCACCTTCGCTTTGTCGAGCTGCTGCGGACGCTCAGCCGCAGGGCTGACCGCGGCGCTCGCGAGCAAGGCGAGCGTGAAAAGAAGTCGTTTCATTGGGGGCGGGAAAATAAGCGGCGTTGCGCAGCGGTGTCAATCATTGCACCGGCCATGCCAGCCGCGGAGATTTATGATTTGCGAGTCTGACGCTCTCCGCTCCCGACTTGTTCGATCCATGATCCCCATCCGCTGCCACCGCGGGCCTTTTCAAAACCAAGCGATCCACCGCAGACCAAGCTGCAGCCAAAGCGGAATCGTCAGCAGCGCCACCGCCGAAGTCACCAGGATGATGCGCAGCGCCGTCCCCGGATCGCCGCCGTAATGCTTCGCCAGAATCACCGGGATCACCGCGCACGGCATCGCCGCCTGCACCAGGATCACGCGCCGCAACTCCACCGGACACGGCAGCCACCGCGCCAGCGCGAGCATGAGCAGCGGCAGCACCCCGAGCCGCAGCACGCACGCGCCGAAGGAATCCGCCACGTTCGTTTTGAAATTCAGCTCCCGCATTTGATCCGCAAACGTCGCGCCCGTCAGGATGAGCCCGAGCGGAATCGCCGCCGCGCCCATGCGATGCACCGCCTCCA
>JANXSB010000647.1 GCA_025352865.1 Chthoniobacter sp.
CGATCAGAAAAAGCGCACGCTGCTCGCGGTTGAGCACGCGCCCTTTTTGCACGCGCTCGGGGTGACTTCGGCCACGGGCGAGGCGCGGCCGGGCATGGCGGACAAGCTGCGGCAGATTCAGCGCTTCGTGGAAATCCTCGGGCATCTCGTGGACGACTCGCCGCTGCGCGACCGGCGTGCCTTGCGCGTCCTCGATATGGGCGCGGGCAAAGGCTACCTCACCTTTGCGACCGCGGCGTTTTTCCGCGACCGCGGCGTGGAGGCGGTGGTGACGGGTGTCGAGGCGCGTGCCGATCTCGTGGAGCTGACTAACCGCGTCGCGCGCGAAGCGGGTTTTTCGAATCTGCATTTTGAGCGCGGTGCCATCGGCGACTTCGCCGCTGAGGGCGCGGTCGATTTGCTCATCGCCCTGCATGCCTGCGACACCGCCACGGACGACGCGCTGCATCACGGCATCCGTGCCGGCGCGTCGCTCATCCTCGCCGCGCCGTGCTGCCACCAGGAAATCCGCGCGCAACTTTCAGCGCCGCCGGTGCTCCGCGACGTGCTGCGCCACGGCATCCTCGCCGAGCGCGAGGCGGAAATCGTGACCGACGGCATTCGCGCGCTGCTCCTCGAAATCCACGGCTACAAGGCTAGTGTGTTTGAGTTCATCTCCAGCGAACACACCGGAAAAAACCTGATGATCGCCGCGCACAAACGCGCGCACCCGTCGCCCGCGGATCCTTTGCGTGAGCGCCTCCGCGAGCTGCTCGACTTTTACGGCATCCACGGGCAGCGCCTCGCACGGCTCCTTGGCGAATGATCAAATACTGGAACCACCAGGAACTCACCGCGCTGCGTCGGATGCGCGAGCGCTTTCTCGCCGGCACGGCCGGCGCGCAGGACTATTGGAGATTGCCGGAAGACCTCGCGCTCTACGACGGCACCTTTGCCGAGCGCATCGGCTGGAAATGGGACGCCGTGCTCCGCGAACTCACCGCCCGCGGCTGGCAGCCGCAGACCCGGCATGTGCTCGACTGGGGCTGCGGCAGCGGCGTCGCGGGACGGCGCGCGCTCGCTCAGTGGCCGCACCTCGAATCACTCGCGGTGCATGATCGCTCCGCGCTCGCGATGCGCTTCGCCACGGAAAAAGCCCGCGCGGATTTTCCAAACGTCCACATCGTCCACGCCTCGTCCACGCTTCCGCCCGACGCGCTCCTCGTGCTCAGCCACGTCATCAGCGAACTCCCCGCCCGCGACCTCGCGGCGCTGCTCGACCTCGCCCGGCAGGCGCGTGAAGTCATCTGGGTCGAAGCCGGCACGCACGCCGACAGCCGCCGTCTGATCGCGGTGCGCGAGACTTTGCGCGACACCTTTTCCGCCGTCGCGCCCTGCACCCATCAGCGCGCGTGCGGGATGCTCACCGCGAAAAATGCGCCGCATTGGTGCCACCATTTCGCCGCGCCGCCGCCGGAGATTTTCCAGAACGCGCGCTGGATGGATTTCGGTCGCGAGATGGGCATCGACCTGCGCAGCCTGCCCTACAGCTTCCTCGTTCTCGAGCGCCCGCGCGCCACGCCGCCGCTGCCCGACGGGCTTGCACACATGATCGGCGAGCCGCGTGAAGGAAAGGGCCATCTCAAAGTTCTGAGCTGCCAGGCGGAAGGCGTTGCCGAATTCATCCTGCAAAAGCGCGACGCGCCCAAGCTGTACCGCGCGCTGCGCAAAGGCGACGCCCCGCCCGTGCACCGATGGATTTTTGCCGATGGGAAGATCACTGGCAGCGCGGAGTTCCCGTCGTCCGACACGGAATCGTAATGCCGCGCGCCGACGAATTTCAGCAAGTCACCGACGGCCTGTATTTTTGGCAGGCCTACGATCCCGCGGTGAAAGTCGAGCTGTCCTGCTGCGCCCGCCGCACGCCGCGCGGCCTCGTCTTCATCGATCCGATCCCGCTCGCTCGCGAAGCACTCGCAGAGTTGTGCGACGCGGATGCTCCTGCGGCGATCATCCTCACGAATGGCAACCACGCGCGCGCTGCTGCCGACTTTCGCAAACGCCTTTCCATCCCGATCCTCGCGCACGCCACCGCCGTCGCGGAACTCGGCCTCGCGATCGATCACGAAATCGCGGACGGCGAAACCGTGCTCGACGAGATGACCGTCACCGCGTTGCCCGGCGCTGCTCCCGGCGAGATCGCGCTCCACGCTGGCGGCGCGCTGCACGTCGGCGACGCGCTCATTCATCTCGCACCGCACGGCTTCGCGCTACTGCCCGGAAAATACTGCGCCGATGCGAAGGTGCTGCGCGCTTCGCTGGGAAAACTGTTGCGGTTTCCATTTGAAGTTCTGACATTCGCGCACGGTCTGCCGCTGGTCTCCAATGCCCGTCAGCGGCTCGCCCAACTCCTCGCATGAAAGCCCGCATCGCCATTCTCCTGACCGTTTTTTTCGCCACCGCTCCCGCACCTCACGCGCAGGAAAAGCCCGGCTCCAAGCCCGTGAAATCCGGCCTGCTCGAACCCGGAAAATCTCTCCCCACCCAGCCCGCCGCGCCCGAGCCCGCAGCTCCCACGGCGGGGCCGATCACCGATCCCGCGCAAATGGCCGCGGCGTTTTTTGCGCTTCTCCAAAAGGGTTCCGTGGATGCCGCGTACGCGAGCCTCACGCGCGGCTCGCGCATAGCGGAAAAGCCGGAGGAGTTGAAGCAGCTCAAGGCCAAGACCAACGAGGCCATCGAGTTTTTCGGCGCCGTCGTCGGGTTTGATTTGGTGGAGTCGAAAACCGTCGGTGCCCGGCTGCTGCGGACGACCTACGTTTCGCATGGCCGCACTTTTCCGCTCCGCTGGCGTTTCTATTTCTACAATCCCGACGGCACCTGGCGGCTCATCGACCTGCGCGTGGATGACAAGCTGACCGGCATTTTCGACGAGCCCGAGGAGCGCAAGGATTCCTCCGACGTGCGGCCGTGATCGCGCGGCTGCTGCGCTTCATCCGCTTCTCGCACACCGTCTTCGCGCTGCCCTTTGCGCTGGGCTCCATGCTCGTCGCCGCGCACGGTCTGCCCGAGTGGAAAACCTTCGCGCTCATCGTCGTGGCGATGGTCTGCGCGCGGACGGCGGCGATGACTTTCAACCGGCTGGCCGACTGGCAGCTCGACCAGCGCAACCCGCGCACTGCCGAGCGGCACACGCTCGTCTCGCGCGGCGCGGCGATCCTGCTCCTCATCGCGAGTTCGGCGGCGTTCGTGGCGACGACGTGGTGGATCAACCCGCTCTGCTTCCGCCTCTCGCCGGTCGCTCTCGCTATCGTCTTCTTCTATTCGCTGACGAAGCGCTTCACCTCGCTCAGCCATTTCTTCCTCGGCCTTGCTCTCTCGGTTTCGCCGGTCGGCGCATGGCTCGCGGTGCGCGGGCATTTCGATTTTCCGCCGCTTGTGCTCGGCTTCGCGGTGCTCCTCTGGGTCGCGGGTTTCGATGTCATCTACGCCACGCAGGATCACGAGTTCGACCGCGCCGCCGGACTCCGCTCGCTGGTCGTGCGGCTCGGCGTGGCGCGCAGCCTCCGCTGGGCGCAGGCCCTGCATTGGCTGATGCTCGCGGTGCTCGCCACGTTTGGCTGGAGCGCAAAACTCGGCGCACCGTTTTACGCCAGTCTCGTCCTCGTGGCGGGCGCGCTGATCTACGAGCACCGCAGCGCCGCGCGGCTCGATGTGGCGGCGATCAACCGCGCCTTCTTCGCCAGCAACGCCTTCGTCGGCGTGGTCTTTGTGCTCGGCATTTTTGTCGATCAAATGTTGCTCAAACGGGCATGAGCAAACCCTGGCGATTCCCGCGCGTGCTGCGGTGGTGTGGCATTGGCGTTCTGATTCTGCTGCTCGCCGCCGCGTGCGCGACGTGGTGGGCGCACCGGCATCTCGCGCGGCTCATCGGGGGGTCTTTCAATCGCACGTATCCCGGTCTGGAGATGTCGGCGAAGGGCGTGGCGCTGACGGGCACGGGGGAGCTGGATTTGAAGGCGGTGCGGGTGCTCGTGCGGAGCGACGGATCGGAGG
>JANXSB010000648.1 GCA_025352865.1 Chthoniobacter sp.
CATTGGAAACCGCGCCGCCCTGCTCGGAATGAAAGCGCGCGAAGACCGGCCCGCCGAACGCGAGACCGAGCGCGCCCAGCACCAGCGCGGCTCCGAAGGCCACGGCGAGCGCCTTGCGGTTGCGCATGCGGAGCTGCGTGAGCGCGAAAAAAACGAGCAGGCCGAGGCCGAGCGCGACGAGGCCGCCGCGCGATTCCGTGGTCAGCAGCGCCACGAGCACGAGCCCGAGCAGCAGCCCGCCGCCGATGACGAGCGGCCACTTTTTCCGCGTGCCCGCCCACACCACGCAGCCGCAGCCGAGCACCGCGCCCATCGCGAGAAAGTCGCCGGTGTGATTGCGATTCGGGAACGGGCCGAAGCCGCGCCAGCCCGGCGTGAAGCGCAGCCCGTAGATGGCCTGCGCGTCCCAGCCGCGCGTGATGAAGGACACCGCTGCGACGAGTGCCGCCGCACCAAATAGACTCCACGCGAGAAACGCCCGGTGCGCCCGCTCCGCCGCCAGCCGCCGCACCCACAGAAACCAAACCGCACCGACCGCGCCGGCCAGCCACGCATCCAGCGCCCGTGCGGGTTCCGGGTGATGCGTGGGCGGCAGCGCGAGCGCGAAGTCGCGTGTGAGCAGCGTGCGCCACGCGGTCGCGCCGAACCATTCGGCGGGCGCGAGTTCCTTAAAAACGAGCAGCGCGAGCAGCGCGAGGAGGAGACGGTTCCCCCACCGGCTCAGCGGCACGATGGCCGGCGGCAGCAGCAGCACGCCCGCCGCGAGCAGCGCCGTGAGCGCGATCTGCACGAGCCGGTCCACCGCGCCGAAAAGCAGCGGCCCCGCGCAGACGAGCACCGCGAAAATCCCCAGCGCCGCGCGCGTGCCGGCGGGCACCGCGGGCGCGTCCGTCCGGAGGTGGCGGTCGGCGGGCGGTTTCATGGCGGCCATTTTCCGCGGGCTTTGGCAAAGATCGGGCGGAAACATTCCGCGATGCGCTGCCACTCGACGGTCGTGCCTTTGGCGCGCGGCGCGTAGAGCGTCCACGGCGTGCTGCCGTTGTAGCGCACTTCGAGGACGACCTCGTTTTCCACCTCGCCTGGCTCGACGAAACCAACCCGCCGGATGGTGTGCTCGAAGACTGCCCAAAACTCCTGCGCGCTCGCGCACCGCTCGACTTCCAGCTCCAGCACCTGGGCCTGCGCGAGCGCGTACTGCACCACGCGCCGCCGCCCAAGCAGCCGGTCGATTTTGCGCCGCACGTCCTGCCAGCTTTTCAAAAGATGGAAGTAGCGCAGGACAAAAAGCGCGAGCAGGAAAAGCACGCCGATGCCGACGGGCAGCGTATTCCCCGAGCTCCAGATGATGCTCAGCCCCGCGAGGCTCAGCACGAGGCAGACGCCGTAGATGCCGAGCAGAATGCGCGTTTTGGAAAAGCCGAGTTTTTCCAGCCGATGATGAAAGTGCTCGTCGTCGGCGTGAAAAATCGGGTAGCCGCGGAGGCCGCGCCGGAGCACCGCGAAGGTCGTGTCGAGGATCGGCACGCCGAGCGCGATGAAGGTGACGAAGAGCACTTTCGCAACCGAGCCTTTGTTTGAACTCGTGAGCGAAAGCGCGGCGATGGTGAAGCCGATGAGATACGCGCCGCCGTCGCCGAGGTAGATTTTCGCGGGGGGAAAATTGAAGATCAAAAAGCCGAGCAGCGCGCCCGTCATGGTGAAGGCGTAGCAGGCCACGCCGCCTTGCTCATTGTGCAGCGCCACGACGCCGAGCGTGGCCGACATGCAGAGGCCGAGCCCGCCGGCGAGCCCGTCGAAGCCGTCGATGAGGTTCACGATATTCGGCACGGCGATAAGCCAGAGCACAGTCACGGGCATGCTCCACGCGCCGAGGTCGATGCTCCCCGCCGCACCCGGCCATGAGAATTTATAGATCCCGAGCCCCATCGAGTACACGAGGCACGCGGTGGCGAGCTGGCCGATGAGTTTTTTCCGCGCGCCGAGCGGGTGGAGATCGTCCCAAAAACCCAGCCCGTACATCAGCGCGCTGCCCACAAGGATCGGCATCCACTTGGCAGCATGCGCGGGATGGACGCCGAGGATGACCGCGAGCCCGAGCGAAACGGCGAGCATGATCGGCAGCCCGCCGAGCCGCGGAATGGGTGCCGCCTGCTTCTTCCGCGTTTCATTCGCATGATCGAGCCCGATGCCGCGCTGGCCCAGGCGGATGGCCCACGGCGTGCAAAGCAGCGCCACGAAAAAGCCGAAGCCGAAAAAGAGCAGGGCGTAGATCATCGCCCGCCCGCCTCCGACGCCGACTCGCGCGCGCGCCGGGAATCAACCGCGCTGGCTGGTTCCCGCCGATGATCCTGATGTTTCATGAATTGGCCGCATACTTTGCAGGAAAGGTGCCACGCCGCCTTTTCCGCGACAAGCCCGCGCGCCCTCTCATCGCAGCGCGTGGAAAATCGCCGTCCATGCCGCGAGCGATGCCGTGCGGTGGGCCGCAGGATCGAAGACCTGCGCGGCGGAAATGTGCGCGCGGTTTGTTTTCAAGGCGGTGAGCCAATCCGCGATCTCGCTCCCCTGCCCCGGTGCAAAAATTCCCGCATGGGGCAGCGCGCGCAGCATTTTCGCAATCGCGCCGTCCACCGGCCCGACCCACAGAATCGGCCGCGGCAGACTCATCACGAGCCCGAGCTTGCTCGGCCAGAGCAGCCCCTGCGCAGCGGGAAGCAGCGTCACCGCGAGCGCCTGGCCGCGCAGCAGAGACGACGGCAGTTCCGCCTCCGCCACGTAGCCCGCCCACTCGCAGCGCCGCAGCCCCAGCTCCGCCGCCCGCGCCTGCGCCGCCTCGCACGACGGCCCGCCGCCTTGAAACAAAAGCCGCACGCCCGCGCCGCGCTTTTCCAAAATCGCCTGCGCCGCGAGCAGCGTCTCCCATTCGTGCGCGCGTCCGAGATTGCCGGAGTAAATCCACGTCCACTCCGCATCCGGCTCACCCCGCGCGACGGCGAGCTGTTTCAAAACCGACGAAAAAACCCACGGACGGATGACCGCGCACTCCACGCCGTAGCGCCGCACCTGCGCCGCCATGTCCTCATCGAGCGCCACCACCTGCGCCGCGCGGCGGTAGCACCAGCCCATCGCCCGCTCGATCACGCGCGAGACGAAACCCGCACGCACCTCGCCCAGCGCCACCGCGATCTCGGGATACAAATCCATGATCCAATGCACCGACCGCGCCCGATGCCACGCCGCCACGAGCGTCGCCACCACGAGCAGACACGGCGGCGAACTCGCCGACACCACCACCTCCGCCCGCGGCCTCCGCAGCCCGTCCCACAGCATCCGCGCCAGCGCCTTCGCCTCGCGCACCATGCGCCCGCCGCGTCGCTGCCCGTCGCGATACCCCTCGCGCGCCGCCACGAAATCGACCGTGTGCCCCGCGCGCTCCAGCTCATCGGCCAGCTCCCGCAGCAGCACGCCCGTCGGCGCGGCGTCGGGCGGGAAGTATTGGTTCAAAAAGAGGACGCGCATCAGAGCATCATTTGCTTTGCGAGCGCCGGTGGCAGTGGCATATCGGGTGCTTATCTCAAATCGCAAACCGCCGGCGCGACAGCTTTTTGCTCACTCATTTGAAATTTGGAACTCCATCCGCGATGCCCGCACCACTGACCCAGGACCAGATCGACGCCTTTCACACGGACGGCTATCTCGCGATCGAGCAGTGGTTCACGCCGAACGAAATCGAAGCGCTGAAGCGCGAGACGTATCGCGAGTTCGCCATCGACCAGCCGGGCCGCGTGCTCGAAAAATGCGGCGCGGTGCGCACCGTTTTCGCCGCGCACAAGACGAACGAAATTTTCTCCCGCCTCACCCGCCTCGAACGGCTCGCCGCGTCCGCCGCGCAGCTCCTCGATGGCGAGGTCTATGTCCATCAGTTCAAAATCAACGCCAAGCTCGGCCTCGCTGGCGACCAGTGGGAGTGGCACCAGGACTATTTGTACTGGCTGAAAGAGGACGCCATGCCCGCGCCCAACGTCCTCAGCGCCGTCGTCTTTCTCACGCCCGTCGATGACTTCAACGGCCCGCTCCTCCTCATCCCCGGCTCGCACCAACTCGGCACCATCGACCTCGATGCGGAGAAAAAATACGCGCAGCTTTCCCCCGACGACGCGTGGAAGCCCACGCTCACCGCGGACCTGAAATACAAGATCGGCAAGCAGACCCTCGCGCGGATTTTGGAAACGCGGGAGATCGTCGCCGCGAAGGGTGCATCCGGCTTCGTCGTCTTCTTCCACGGCAACACCCTCCACGCCTCCGCCGGCAATCTCACGCCCGTCGATCGCCTCAGCATTTTCATCTCCTACAACACCGTCGCCAACGC
>JANXSB010000651.1 GCA_025352865.1 Chthoniobacter sp.
TGCGCCGTGCCACGGGCCTTGGTTGTCGGTGTAATAAATCTCGCCGTCCGCATCGAAACCCATGCCGCCCGGCGAGCGGATTCCGCTGCATGTCGGGACGAGCGTGCCGTCGGGTTTCACGCGCATGGCCCAGCCGCGGAAATCCGTCTCGCTGCTGAATGAACCGGTGAGGCAGAGCACCACCCAGAGGTCGCCGTTTTTGTCGAAGCGCGAGCCAAAGGCGTACTCGTGGTAGTCGCCGCTCACGCCCCATTTGTCGGACACGGTGAGGAAGCTGTCGGCGCGTCCGTCGCCGTCCGTGTCGGTGAGCTTCGCGACTTCGTAGCGCTCGCTCACTTTCACCCCGCCCCATTCGTAGAGGAATGTCGGGAAGCGTTTCGCATCCAGCGTGTAGCCCTTCCACTCGTAGCCCGCGGCGCGCTTTTCCGAGCCTTTCAGTTGGTCGGTTTTTTTGTCCGCCGCAGGCCACTCCGCGCTCGTGGATTCCAGCACGGCGAAAGGCGGCGCAACATCGACCGTGGGCCGCAGCAGGTCGTAGCCGAGCGGCGGCTGCTCGCCGCCGCCGCGATCCGTCCAGTGCCGCCCCGCGTCCATGAATGCCCCACGCCACAGCAGCGAGAGATTTAGCTGATCCACACTCCACGCGATATTGAAGCCGCCCGGAAACCCCACGGCGATCGGACGCCCGCCAGCATTCGCGATGAAGTTCCGGTAAATCACCGGCTCCTTTTCCACCACGATCGGGATGCTTGGCGGCTCGTCCTTTTTCTTTTTCGGCCCGGT
Source organism: Chthoniobacter sp. (assembly GCA_025352865.1). Lineage (GTDB taxonomy): Bacteria > Verrucomicrobiota > Verrucomicrobiia > Chthoniobacterales > Chthoniobacteraceae > Chthoniobacter. The sequence continues at coordinate 784 of JANXSB010000651.1, forward strand.
GCTTTGCAAACCCGCCGGCATCCACTTCGAGAGTGGCGTCATCGTGAAAGCCTCGCTGCTCCACGCGGCGAAAAGCTCCGCCTCGCCAGCCGCCTGAAAATATTCGAGCCGGAATTCATGCTCCCCCGCCTTCAGCTTCGCCTTTCCCTCGCGCACATTCGCCGGATGGATGCCGTCGTCCTCGACGACCTTTTTCCCATCGATGGAAACGCGTCCGCCATCATCCGACGCGAGGTAAAACGTGTAGTCGCCATCCTTCGGCGCGGCCAGCTTGCCGGTGAAAACCACGCCGAACTGATTCTTGTAATCGTCGAATTTGAGCTGCACGAGATTGTCCGCCACCGCGCCCTCGCGATGCGGCGTGAGTACCGCAAAGTCCGGCAGCTTTTTCCAATCGCCGAGGTACAGCGCAAACTTCAGCCCCGTCAGCCCCGGCCCCGGCAGCACCACGCGCATTTTCCCCTGCATGCTCAGCGCGTGCCCCGGAAACGTGCAGACATACGGATAGCTCCCGCCCTTCTCCGGCGCTTTGAAAACGAACTCATCCTTCGTCTTCGGGGCCACCGCCTTCGAGTGCGCCAGCATCCGCGGATCATCCGGCAGCCAGTCGCGCTTCATTGCCTCGTCGGGCTTTTCGAGATTTTTCAGCGCCACCGCCGCCACATCCGTGCCCGCTTGGAAAAGCACGAGGTTGTGCGGCATGTCGTCCACATTTTCAAAAACGATCCGCACCTCCGCGCCCGGCGCGACCGTGAAATCCGTCACGTCATAGCGCATCTGCGCCTGGAGCGTTTTGATATTGATGACCTGCGGCTCCGCCGCAAAAGCGCGGACGGCGAGCAGCGTGGCGAGCAGGAGGGTGGGGGATCGGAGCATGATGAGAGTCTGGTGAAAATCGGCGGGTGTGGAAAATCTTAGCGCGCGCGCCAGGCTGCCGCGCACCGGCTATTTTCCCTGCGCCGCCGTCACCGCCACGCCCGGTGGGTGGAGCAGGCCGTAATTGAGGAGCAGGATGCTGTCGTCCCAGATGCCGGGTTTGTCGGTGTGCATGACCACGGCGATGACTTCGCGGTGGTCGCGGAGCAGCGCGCTGACGAGCACCTGCTGGGCGGGGATCGTGTAGCCGGTTTTCACGCCGGTGCAGCCGGGGAGGCGGTCGAGGAGGCGGTTGTGATTGGTCAGCGGGTTGATTTGGTTTTCGGTGACCCAGTTGTAATTGCGCGTGCTCACGATCTGGCGGAAAAGCGGCTGCTGCATGGCGGCGCGGGCGATGAGCGCGAGGTCGCGCGGAGTGGTGAAATGAACGAGGTCGTGCAGGCCGTTCGGGTTGGTGAAGTGCGTGTTTTTCGCGCCGAGTTCGGCGGCGCGGCGGCTCATTTTTTCACCGAAAGCCTCGATGGAGCCGGCGTTGTCTCGCCCGAGGGCGTGGGCCACATCGTTCGCGCTTTTGAGCATGAGGCCGTAGAGCATCTGCCGCCGCGTGAAGCGCATGCCGGGTTTCAGATTCAGGCTGCTCTCGCCGACCTTGCTGTCTTCGAGCGTGCATTCCACTTCCTGATCGAGATTGCCGGCCTCGATGACGAGCAGCGCGGTCATGATCTTCGTGGTGCTGGCGGGGAATTGCGGCTCGTCGGCGTTCTTTTCGTAAAGCGGTGCGCCGGTCTGCGCGTCGATGACGATGGCGCCTTTCGCGGCGAGCGGAAGCCCGTCGGTTTCGCTCTGCGCTAGGATTTGCGCGAGGTTTTCCATGCGCGGACGCGGCGTGGCCCCCGGCTTCGGCGTGCTTGGCGCGGCGTCGCTTTCGTCCGCGGGCTCGATCTTCGTGACCGGCGGCTTTTTCCTCGCGGCGACCAGCGTGGCGGGCAGCGCCGCGAGGGCGGCGGCGAGCAGGAGAGTCAGGCTAGGCGAGGATTTGGCCATCGATCATCGTCCAGGAAATCGGCCCGCGGTGCTGGAGAATTTCCTCATGGACGGTGGCGAGGCTACCGGACACCGGCACGGCGATCAAGTCGGCGAGCGCGCCGGGCGTGAGTTGCCCGAGCTGGCCGCGCCGGCGGAGTGCGCGAGCGGGGTTCGCGGTCACCGTGCGGAGGAGCTGCTCGGGCGTGAGCCACGGGTCGGTTTTCGCGAGCGTGCGGAGTTCGTCGAAAAGGCTGAGCGAGTCTGTGCTCGCGAGGCTGTCCGTGGCGGTGCAGATATTCACGCCGAGGTCGTGCAGGCGGCGGAACTGGAATGGCGTGTGCGCGAAATAGCGGTGGCTGCCGGGGCAGTGGACGATGCTCGGGGCACCGCCGCGCGGGATCGATGCGAGGAGGGAAAAGTCGCTGTCCGTCAGATCGTTCATGTGTGCGAGCAGCCAGCGCCCGTCGATCGCGCCATTCTCCCAAAGCTGCGCAAACGGTGTGGCCTTTCCGCAATCGTTCATCGGGCGCTGGAGCGAGGCCATGAACTCGTGGAGCGGCCCCGCTGCGTCGCGAAACATCGCCATTTCCTCGCGCGATTCCGCGACGTGCGTGGTCAGCGGCATCGTGAACGCGGCGGCGCAGGAATTGGCGAGCTGGTAGAGCGAGAGCGAGGCGGTGTAGGGAGCGTGCGGGCTGAGGCCGAAGGTGTCGAGCGAGCCGCCGCGATTTTGGAAAAAGGCGAGTGCGCCCGCGACCACGTCGTCCGTGGTCAGGCGGTGGCGGATGTCGATCATCTCGTAAAACCACCACGTCCGCAGCGGCGACGGGCCGAGGTGCGTCATCAGCTCGGGAAATGCCTCGATGTTGCACACGCTTGTCGTGCCCCATTTGCGCAGCTCCGCAAAGCCGCGCCGGATCGCTGCGAGATAGTCCTCGCTGTCGAGGCTGCGCTTGAGCGCATTGATGCGCAGCACCCACGCGGTGAAACTTTTCGGCGGCGAGATCGCGTGGCGCATCATCGAGTAGTCGAGATGGCAGTGCGAATTGATCAGCCCCGGCATGAGCGCACATTCGCCGAGGTCGATCACCGGCCCGTCCGAAACCCACGCGAGATCTGGCATTGCGCCGACGGCGACGATGCGATTTCCCTCGATGGCGACACCGCCGTTTTTGATCAGCGGGCCGTCCATCGTGACGACGGAGGAAGCGCGGACGATCATGCGGAACCTCCGGCTTTTTTCACGGCCTCGCGCGCCTTCGCCACGAGCAGGTTGCACGCTTCGTGGCAGAGCAGCGGCAGGCTGTTTTTTGGAAAGGAAGGGCGCTCGGAATTTGGCGCCGCGATTTCCCACAGGCGATGTTTCAGGCATCCCGCGCAGAGGCCGTCGATGAGCGTGCGCGCCTGCGCGTCGGTGAGCTTTTGTGTGACGCGGTACATGCCCGTCTGCCGCGCGAGCGTGTTGCGCAGGACGACGGGCACCAGCTCGCCGCGCGTGTGGCTAAGCCAGACGCCGGTCATCGCGGGGTAGAAATAATCCAGCGCCCGCCGGACGGCGGCGGCGTCCGGCAGCACGAGCCGCCAGCCGCGCACGAGTGTTGGCGCGGTCTTGAGCGGGCGGAAGTTTCCCGCCGCGTCGAGATTCGCGATGTGGCGCGCGGCGTCCGCGTTTTCATGCAGCGCGAGATCGGTGCGCGCGGCGTCTTCGACATGCCGTAGCTCCCAGCCCGCATGCACATGCGCGACCGCGATCTGGCCGATCTTTTCGCCGCCGCGGACGAGCCAGTCCGCGAGCGCGCTGTTCACATTGCGGTTCACGCGGCGTGCGCGGCGTCGAAGGCCGCGACCTGTTCCAAAATTACCTCCGCAAAAAGCGGCTCGGTGCCGATGGCGCTCGCGTAAAAAAGCGTGCGTCCGCGCAGCCGGTAAGGGTTGCGTTTGAAGACCTCCCGGCCATGCACGCTCGCCGCGCCCGCCGACCCCCCGGCGATGCCGAGCAGCACGGGAATGTCCTCGTAGCTGTGCAGCCCGTCGGAGATGAAAAACGGCACGACGACCACGTTCGGCTGCGTCGAATATCCGTCCCATTTCGCGATCAGCGGCTCCTCTTCCATATAGGCATTGCGCACCTCGGCGTAGAGCCCGCGCGCCGCGATACGCTCGACCTCGCGCTTCGCCGCGGCCGCTGAATTGTCGTTCAAATCCGTGCCGTGTCCGACGATGAAAAGACTCGTCCGCGCGGGATCGACACCGGGCGCGATCTCCGCCGCGCGGCGCAGCAGCAGGTCGGTCATGCGCGCGTCAT
>JANXSB010000665.1 GCA_025352865.1 Chthoniobacter sp.
CGACGTCCAGGTCAGCTATGAGGAGGACCTCGCACGGGTCACCCGGGTCATCACCGAGGCGGTGGGTGACCTCGGCGCGGCCGAGCCGTGGTCCGCCCTGCTCATCGAGGAGCCGTCGGTCGTTGGCATCGAGTCGATGACGGGGGGATCGGTCATCCTCCGGGTCAGCGCCAAGTGCATCGCCAACGAGAACTACGCCGTCCAGCGCGAGATCCGCGAGCGGGTCAAGGCCGCGTTCGATCAACACGGGATCGTCGGCTTCGCCCCATCACCCACTCCACCGCCCACACGCACAGCGCCGTGGTATCCGCGACGTGCCGCCGCCCGCAGTCTGCCGCATACACGCCGTAACCGCGCCCGTAAGCCGCGCCATTCATGATGCACACATCGGTATGGTTCTCCGCGATCTGCCGCGCCGCCTTCGCCGCCACATCGGCGGGCGTCCCATCCAGCTCATATTTCCATCCCGCGATTTTCGCCTTCGGAAAAAGCTCGCGCAGCTCGCTGATGACCTTGCTCGACGGCACGAGCTGCAGCGTCACCGCTCCGGCGCGGCTGGAGATTTTCCTCTGCCCATCGCGCTCCCAGAAAATCTTGAAATCCGCCAGCGCCGCCGCGTGAAAGACCGCCCCGATTTCCTCCCGTCCCTCCAGCGCGGCGAGCCGTGCTTCCAAGTCATCATTGGTCGTAAAAATCACGATCTGCGCCGGCTCCGCGTGTTCCCTGGTCGTCGCCGCCACACCTTTGAAACACGTCACCTCATGCCCCGCCGCGGCCAGCGTCCGCGCGAGGCGGCTGCCCATCTGCCCGGTGGAAAAATTCGTGATCCGACGCACTTCGTCGATCGGTTCGTAGCTCGGCCCGCAGGTGACGATGATTTTCATGCCGCGCACTCTGCCACGCCGCCCGCTTGCACGTCGAGGCCCGCCGCCACATGCTTCGCCGCATGGACCGACCCGCCGCCATTGCCGAAATCCGCACCGCGTGCAACACCCTCGCCGCTGGGGTGACGAGCATTCACCCGCTGCTCCCCGCCCTCGCCGACGAGCCGACGAGCCGACGAAAGCCGAAATCGTGAAGGCGCTTTCGAGCTGACGAAGAACGTCGAGGTCGTGAAAAAACAAATCATGCGCCTTGAAAAACGCGACGACTCCGCGCTGCTGTGAGTGTTACCTGGGGCGTTGCCCCAGGCTCGCAGGAGGATGCACCTTTGGCGCGGAGGACGGGGATTGGTTATCGCACTCAGAAAAGCGTCATCTGCGGCTTCATCTCCGCCAGCGCCTGCGCGGCTTTTTCCTTGTTCCGCGGCTTGCCGTGTTTTTGCGGCGGCGGGGCTTCGGCGATGGTGGGCTTGCCGTCGGCGTTGAGTTCGTGTTGCTCGAGGTTTGAGAGGATCTCTTTCGCGCGGGAAATGATCGAGGCGGGCAGGCCGGCGAGGCGGGCGACCTGGATGCCGTAGCTTTTGTCGGCGCCGCCTTTGATGATCTTACGGAGGAAGATGATCTGGTCGTTCCACTCGCGCACGGCGACGTTGTAATTGCGCACGCCGGGGCGGGTCATTTCGAGTTCGGTCAGCTCGTGGTAGTGGGTGGCGAAAAGGGTGCGCGCCTTGGTTTCGTCGTGGAGAAATTCGGCGACGCTCCAGGCGATGGAGAGGCCGTCGAAGGTCGAGGTGCCGCGGCCGATTTCATCGAGGATGATGAGCGAGCGCGCGGTGGCATTGTTGGTGATGTTCGCGGTTTCATTCATCTCGACCATGAAGGTCGATTGCCCGCGGGAGAGGTCGTCGTTCGCGCCGACCCTTGTAAAGATGCGGTCGGCCAGCCCGATCTCCGCGCTGCGCGCCGGGACGAAGCTGCCGATTTGCGCCATGAGCACGAGCAGCGCGACCTGGCGGATGTAGGTGCTTTTGCCGGCCATGTTTGGGCCGGTGAGGATGAGCAGGCGGTTTTTGTCGCCGTCGAGGAGCACGTCGTTCGGGACGAATTTTTCCTCGACGAGCGACTGGTCGAGCACGGGATGCCGCCCGTCGGTGATGACCGTGCGCAGTTCCTCGCCGAGCACCGGGCGGCAGTAGCCGAAAAGGCGCGCGGTTTCCGCGAACGCGCCGAGCACGTCGAACGTGGCGATGGCTCCGGCGGTGGCTTGCAGCGGGGCGAGTTCGCGCATGACCTCGTCGCGGAGTTGGAGAAAAAGCTCCTGCTCCAGCGCTTTCGCGCGCTCGTCCGCGCCGAGGATTTTGCCCTCCACTTCCTTTAGCTCGGGG
>JANXSB010000552.1 GCA_025352865.1 Chthoniobacter sp.
TCCGCGGCGCGGACGAGGCCCGAAAATCCAACCCATCACGAAACAACAGACAGACGAACACCTCATCACATCCATGAAAAACAACCTCATCGCAAAACTCACCAAGGGCGGCCTGACTGCCCTCGCCACCCTCCTTTTCACCACCGCAGCCAGCCAGGCGTCACTCTTCCACGTGACGCTGAACACCGGCGCGCTGAACCTCCCACCCGCGAGCGCGAACGCCCCGTTCTCGCTGGACTTCCAGTTCAACGACGGCGGCGTGCTCGGCAACAACACCGCCACGATCAGCAACTTCACCTACGGCGGCGGCGCCGCGACCGGCAGCGCCTTCGCCCTCGGCGGCGCACTCGGCAACATCGGCTCGACCGTCACATTCAATAACAGCAGCGCCTTCCAGGAGCTGTACCAGACGTTCACGCCCGGCTCCGTGCTGGGCTTCGACGTTTCGCTCACGCAGTTCGTGGACGGCCCCACGCCCGACTCGTTCTCCGTCTCGATCCTCAACCAGGCACTGCTCAATATCCCCACGACCGGCCTCGGTGATTCGCTCGTCCACGCAGACATCGCCAGCACCAGCGCGCTCACGGTTTCGCAGATCGAAGTCGCGAGCGGCACCGGCGATTACAGCGGCGTGAACGCCGTCGTGGCCGTGCCCGAGCCTGCCACCGTCGGTGTCGGCTTCTGCCTCGCGCTCACCAGCGCGCTCGTCCGCCGCCGCCGGAAGTAGGCATTCCCAAAAATAACGCCCGCGCGTTTTCCGCAGCGCTCACAGAAGCCTGCGCCACCCGGCGCAGGCTTCTTTCCACTGAGTGAAAGACGCGCGCTTCCCGCTCTCTCGAACTCTCGCCACGCCCGCCATCCATGTTCAGAATCAAATCTGCCACGCTCCGTTTGCTGCTTGGTTCGCTGGCCGCGCTTTCACTTTCCAGCATCAGCGCCGCCGCCGATGGCAACGACTACGCGCAGACGATCCTCGTCGCGAACCGCCCCGAATTTCATCCCACCGCCTTTGTGGACAAGCACATGGTCAACCCGTGGGGCATTGCGCTGCGTCCTCCCGGCAAGGGCGGGCACATCTGGGTGAGCAATGCGCGCAGTGCCAGCACCTCCACCTTTGTCGGTGATGTGAACGGCATCCCGCTCCATCAGGACGGGCTGAAAATAGTATATATGGATGGCCCCTTGGTCTCCTATCACGGTGGCTTGCCGAAAGTGACCGGGCAGGTATATAACGCGGCGAGCGATGTCCCCGGCCAGCCGGTGGAATTCCCCGTCAGCGGCCCGGCGAAAAATCTCGCAGGCACCGAGCCCGTCGCCTTGGGGATTTCATCCGGCCCCGCAAAATTTGTCTTCGTCACCACCGATGGCACCATCAACGCCTGGCGCTCGAGCACCGCGGAGAGCATGGACAGCGCGATCATCGTCCAGGATTTCTCCGAGCGCGGCGCGCAGCGGATGCGCGACCAGCGCTACCTCCCCGCCTTCACCGGCGTGGCCATGACCACCGACGCCTTCACAAAGAACGACGCGGGCGAGCCCGTCGCGGACAACCGCCTTTACGTCGCCGATTTTCAAAACAGCCGCATCCAGGTCTTCGACAACCAGTGGCGCGAGATCACCGCGAAGGTGCCTTTCGAGCGGCCAAAGGGAATGCCCGAGGACTTCAGCCCGTACAATGTCCAGGTGATCGGCGGGAAAATCTACGTCGTCTATGCCACCGTGGATCTCGATGCCGACGAGCCGGCATACGACGCGCCCGGCGAGGGCCACGGCCATGTCGCCGCCTATGATCGCGACGGCCATCTCCTGAGCGAACTTGGCGACAAGGGTCGGCTCAATTCCCCGTGGGGTATCACTATCGCGCCGCCGGAGTTTGGTGCGATGGGCGGCAAGCTCCTCGTCGCGAATTTCGGCGACGGCACCATCGCCGCCTTCGAGCCCGAGACGGGCGCCTTCGTGGATTTCCTCCGCGACCACGACAGCAAGCCCATCAGCATAGACGGCATCTGGGGTCTCGCCTTCGGCAATGGCGTGAGCCTCGGCGATGCCCACGCGCTCTACTTCACCGCCGGTCCGAATGTCGAGCAGGACGGCATCTTTGGCCGCCTCAACGCCGCCCC
>JANXSB010000686.1 GCA_025352865.1 Chthoniobacter sp.
ACTCCGAGCGCAGGGCGCCCAGGTCGGCCGGCAGCAAGGCCCCGATTCGTTCACTCATGCTTTCTATCATCTTCAAATCGATCACGATTGGTGTCCTCGGTTGCCCGGCAAGGGTAAAGGCCGGGCGCATCGGCTGCCAGCCCCATAAACGCACCGCAGAAGTGCAATTCTGGTGAGTCTGCCTCGCAGCGGTGCGAAGACTTCGCCAAGTGCGTCTGTTTTTCTAAGATCATTCTTTATAAAGATCTTGTAACTATCAAATTTTTAATTATTATTTTATCCATGGCATACAGAGCTATGGTCAAATCTGGTGTTCAGTTAGATGAATCAGGCGGCGGCCTGGTTGATCTCTGTCACCTCGATCCCATCTTTGAATTTGATCCCGATGACCAGCTTAGCCAGGTAATCGAAACCGCGTAATCGTCTCCAGTTTTTCTCCGCACATTGACCCAGCTTGAACATCATATGCAGCATGCCGTCGCGGGACAGGCAGCCCTTCGAACGTTTGGTCCGGTGACGAATAGTGGCGAAGCTCGATTCAATCGGGTTGCTTGTACGGATACTCTGCCAATGCGCAGCTGGGAAGTCATAAAAAGCCATGAGCTCTTCGCGATCTTTGTGTAGGCCCATAGTGGCTTTGGGGTACTTCGGCTCATAGGTCGTGATGAATAAATCGAACGCCACTTCAGCGTCAGCCTTCGTCTGGGCCTGCCAGATCGCGTGTAGGGACTGCTTCGCTTTCGGCTGTGCCGATGTCGGAAAGCAATTGAGAACATTCATCGTTTTGTGCATCCAACAGCGCTGTTGGCGAGTCTCGCCATAGACCTCTTCCAGAGCCGCCCAGAAACCCATCGCGCCGTCCCCAATCGCTAACTGGGGTGCATTCATCCCGCGTGACTTTAACTTCAGCAATACCTCGCGCCAGCTCTGTGTCGACTCCCGCACACCGTCCTCAATCGACAGAAAATGCTTCTCGCCCCGCTCATTCACGCCAATCACAACCAGCGCGCACAGCTTCGTCTGCTCGGCGCGTAGCCCACTGTAAACACCGTCCGCCCACACATACACCCACCGGTCGCGATCTAATCTTGCCGTGCTCCATGTCTGATATTCCTGCGCCCAGACCTGCTTCAACCGCGACACCGTACTCGCCGAAAGCCCTTCGGCCTCGGGGCCCACCAGCACGCGCAGCGCCTCGCCCATCTCGCCTGACGAAACCCCTTTCAAATACAGCCACGGCAGCGCCGCTTCCAAGGTCCGGGTCTTGCGCACGTATGGCGGAACCAACGCCGACCGAAACGTCACCGGCTTGCCCGTCTTCGCCCGCACCTTCGGGATCTTCACGGTGACCGGGCCAATACCGGTCTGTAGTTGGCGCTCTGGCAGATAGCCGTTGCGCACCACGGCCGCGCGGCCCACGTCCGTTACGCGCGCCGCGTGACTCGCCACCAACGCCTGCAACTCGGCATCCACCGCTTGGCGGATCAACGCCTGTGCGCCGGCTCTCAGCATCGCAGTTAGCGCGTCTCCAGCCTCGACTCGACCTGACAATTCAACAACGTTATTCTCTTTCACGGTGGCGTATCCTTTTTGGTTGACTTGCTGTGTGGTAACAACATTTCAACCAGATACGCCGCCTTTATTCAAACCCCCGAACACCAGATTCAGTTATAACTCAATTGCACCAGGACCAAGCCATTTTGCCCAGCCCCCGCTCTCGGTGTGTGCTCCGAAGAGCGATAGCCAAACAGCAAGTACTAGCAGAACGAGGAGAAGGATGCCGACGATCCCAAGGCTGCGCCGCGGGCGCAAGTGAACCCACGCGGCGGACACGAGATCATTCGCAGTATATGTTCCGCCGATGGTCATTGTGAGGCCTAACGCGCCGATGAGCGGCGCTGAAGCGCGCAGCGCGAAAGCGTCCGCTCCATTGGCTGGTTAGGCGTCAGGTTCTTATGTTTTCGCTTCTGCATGAAGTTTCATACCCAATGCGTCAACGACCTTGAGTATCGTGTCGAATCCGGGGCTTCGTTCGCCCGATAGTGCTTTGTATAGGCTCTCTCGGGATAGCCCTGCGTCTCTCGCGACCTGGGCCATGCCTTTTGCCTTTGCGATGTTACCGAGTGCTTTGGCAATGAATGCCGCATCGCCGTCCGCTTCTTCTAGGCATGCCTCGAAATAGGCCGCCATTTCATCGGGCGTTCTTAGATGCTCTGCGGTGTCGTAGCGCGTAGTCTTGATTTTGGCCATAACAATTAGTCTTCTAAATCTTGGGTCATTTGGATTGCGCGCTTGATATCTTTATCTTGCGAGGATTTATCACCTCCCAACAATAAGATAATCACAACATTACGGCGCTTTGTGTAGTACAGCCGGTATCCGGGACCAAAAGCGATACGGAGTTCTGCAACACCAGGGCCTACAGATTTCGTATCACCGAGATTTCCTTCCGCGACTCGGTCTAGCCGCGAGAGGATTTTTGCGCGACCCCGACGATCAGCGAGGTCGTCTAGCCAGCGGACGAAGATGTCGGTCTTCTGGATTTCGTACATGCGAAGAGTGTAGCCATGCGGCTACATCGACGCAAGACTAGGTGTCTTGAGGCGTTCTTTCCTGACGCCTAACGCGCC
>JANXSB010000690.1 GCA_025352865.1 Chthoniobacter sp.
GATTGCTTCGCTCATTTAGTTATTTGGTTTGGTTGTTAGGTTGAAATACTCCGCGGGTTTCGCGGGTTATTGGGTTTTGAAAAGTTCGACTTTGGTCGCACGTTCGAGGTCGCAGGCGTTGGCTTCGTCGGTGTCCATGTGGACTTCGAGTTTGAAGCTGGGATCGACACGCACGATCAGGTCGTCAAAGCGGGTGTTGCAGTAAGGCGAGGTCACCTTCAGCGTGATCCGGTCGAGGTGCTTCACTTTGTAAAAAGCAGCGTCGGCCGGCGACATGTGGACGTGGCGCGCGGCGCGGATGAGTCCGTCGGTCATCTCCAGCATGCCTTTGGGGCCCATCACGTATCCGCCGGGCGTCCCTTTGATGTCACCCGACATGCGCACCGGAATGTCCACGCCGAGCTGGATGGCGTCGGTGATGGCGAGTTCGATCTGCGTCAGGTTCCGGCACGGGCCGAGGATGCGGAGGTTCGGGATGACGCGGCGGCGCGGCCCGATGAGCGTGACGGTTTGCTCGGCGGCGAACTGTCCTTCTTGGTAGAGCCACTTGTGAACAGTCAGCTTGGCCCCGGCACCGAACAGCACCTCCAGATTCTCCGGCGAAATGTGCATATGCCGGGCTGAGCTGTTCACCACGAGCGTCGGAGCCGACACCGCCGGTGCCGCGTGCCCGAGCTGCCGGAAGATCGACGAGCGCACGAGCGCTTCGACGGCAGGGCGGCTGGGGGCTTGCGTGGAACTCATTGTGCGGTCAGGAAGTTATATGACTGGACACGATCATATAAGTTTCCGAGCTTCGGTCAATGGAAAACTTTATTTTTCTTAAGACCGACATCAGTCATAAGAAATGAATCGGCAGTTCCTCACCGCCCGGAGCGTCCTCTGGTTCGCGCGGCTCCGGGGATGCAGCTCTGGCGGCGGCCTTGGTGCTCGGCTGGGTGCGCCGGTTTGCATCGAGCACAATCCCCGCGCGTAAGAGCTTTTCGTTCGGAACGTCGGTCAGGAGCACGTCCACCTGATCCCACGAGAGCAGGAAGTACGGGGCCTGCCGTTTCAGTTTCGAGCCATCAAGGCAAAAGATACTCCGCGCGGCCCGGCGGAGCACGACCTTCTGCTGCTCGACGATGGCCGCCTGAGAATTCCAAAGCCCTTCCTCATCCATGCCCTCGGCGGAAAGGAAGGCGAGGTCGAAGTTCCAAAACTCAAGGCTCTTCTGCGCCGTCTCGCCGAGCAGAGTGGATTGGAGATGGAGGAGCTGTCCGGCGAGCTGGAAGACCTGCACTCCGGGAATCGACGCGAGCATTTCCCCGACCGGAAGATTCGACGTGACGATGGTCACGGGCGTGACGGGATGATCGCGAAAGGTCTCCGCCAGCGCAAAGATCGTGGTGCCGGAATCGAAAAAATAGACCCGGTTGGGCTCAAAGAACGCCAGCGCCGCCTGGGCGATTTTCGCCTTGGCCCGAGACCCGTCACCCTGCCTTTCTCGGAATGACGGGAACCGGTCATTAAATTCGTGGAGCGCCCCGCCGTAGGTGCGGGTGATCTTTTTTTCCCCGACCAGTGCTGCGAGATCGCGCCGGGCCGTCGCCTCGGAAACTCCGAGACGGCGGCAAAGCTCCTTCAGCGGGAGGTAGCGGTGTTGTTCGAGCAGTTGGGCCAGCCGCTCGCGGCGGGCCAGAACCACATGCATGGGGACTTTCACACCAGCAGCCTGCCGATTTTATGAGCGGAGTCAATTATATCCAGTCAAAGACCGAAACTTTAATCTGTCGGTCAATCCCTTGCTGAAACCAGGCCGGAATCGACGGAGGAAGACTCGGGAGTGCGTCGCGAATTGCTTCGTCCGGTTTTCAGCGCTCGGAAGCCAGCGGTAACATTTCCGTTTGCGACATCGATTCCGCACGGTATTTTGACGAACTTTCGCCCCCCTTCGGAACGCTTCACGCTCCGCAACAGTGCGAGAGTTCCATTTCGTTCCAATCCCCATCACGTACCATGAGCCAAAATCGCATTTTCTCACCACGCCGGATTCGCGCCCCGCATCTGCTCTTCTCGCCGCTCCTCGCCCTCGTGCTGCTGGGGCTGCCCGTGCCTTCGCATGGCCAGATCGATGCCAATATCAACAAATCGGTTTGGAAGCAGAAATACAACGTGCTCGATGCGCAGCTAAACGAACAGGCACCCTATGTCGGGTGGCTCTCCAAGGACGACGATGGCGATGGCGTCACCAATGGCGATGAACTCGCGGCGGGGACGAATCCTTTTCAGAAAGGGGTGATCGATGTCCACTTCAAGCTAACGACACTAGCTGGCAATCCCACGCAATTGCTGCTCACGTTTCCGACCGTGAGCGGAAAACTCTATCAGGCTGAGAGCAAGGCCACCCTCACCGATGCCACTTGGTTGCCGGGCACCCTGCCCAGCGTCGTCGGAGACGGCACCCCCAAGACACTGACTGTGCTGAAAAGCGCCGGTGCCTTTTTCCATGTGAAGGTTCTCGACCAGGCCAGCCAGGGCGATGGAGTCAGCGACTGGGCCAAACTAATCCTCGGTTATGCCATGGGTTCGCCCATTACCGCCCAATCCAGCTACACCAGTTCCACCCTTTCGAGTGCGCTGACGACTCAGCAAAACGTCGTCACCATCGCGGCGACGGATCCCACGACCACGGCTCCCGCCGACGGCTCGACACCGGCCACTGACTTGGGAACGATCACTGTCAGCCGCGGCGGCTACTATCTTTTCAGCACGATTACGGTGCCTTTGTCGGTCCTGACGATCGCCGGAACTACCGCCCAGCCGGGAGTGGATTACGTGGCCCTGCCCGGTTCAGTTACTTTCCCGGCAGGGGTAAAGTCAATCGAGTTGAAAGTCACACCGCTTTACAATGCGAGTCTTAAAACCACCAGGTCGGTCATAGTTTCGGCCGGTTCCGGCGGCGGCTATGCCGTGGGCAGTCCGAGCCAGGCGGTCGTCACCATTTACCCATCCACCACACCCACCGGCACGGGCCTCAGCGGCCTCTACACCGCGGGTTCGAGCACGATTTACTCCAGTGCCTTCAATTTCAACACAACGACCGCCTCCGGCTTTACCCGCCTCGATCCCATTGTTGATTTCATCTTCTCCTCGACCCCCACAGGCGTGCCGGACAATACCGGAGGCACCGCGACAAACAATGTGGCCCCCGTTGGAGCGATACCCGTTACTGCCACATCCCCTTTCACCGCGCGTTGGAAAGGTCAGATTCAGCCGCAGTACAGCCAGACCTATTACTTCGTGGCCCGGACCAACGACGGGGCCAAGTTGTTCGTCAACGGTCAGCTCATTGTTGACAACTGGATAGTGCAGGGCACCACGGATCAGGTGGGAGCGATCGACCTGCAGGGTGGTGTCCTCTATGACATCCAGCTTGATGTTTTGCGTTCGAGCGGCAGTTCCGAGGCGCACCTTTCCTGGTATAGCGCGGATCAGGTGAAGCAGGTCGTCCCGCAGAGCCGCCTCTACCCGGCGGCGACCGGCGTGGCCGGAGCCACCCCACCGGCCATTACGAGTGCGTCATCCGTCGTCGGCTTTGCCAATCATTTTTATAGCACCACGGCTGCCGCCCCTCCCCTGCTCACAGTCACAGCGAGCAATGGCCCGAACACCTATACCCTGACTCCCGGCAGCGCCCTGCTGCCGAACGGGCTGGCTTTGAATGTAAGCACCGGCGCAATCACCGGCACACCGACTGTCTCCGGGAGTTATTCCGTCTCAGTTCAGGCCGCAAACGCCGCCGGGACAGGCAGTGCCGGGCTGAACATCGTCATCGTGAACTCAACCGGAAACATTACTAGGGAAACCTGGACGGGGCTGGCCGGCCGCAATGTCTCCGATATTCCGGTGAGCACGGTGCCCTCGTCCACCGACACTTCCCTGACCTCGCTGGAAGACAATAGCACCCAGACCGGCGGAGGCACCAGCACCGGCGAACGCCTGCGCGGCTACATCACGGTGCCAACGAGCGGAAACTATTACTTCTACATCGCCGGCAATGGGGACCCGGCGGCGACCGGCAACGTGGCAGAGCTATGGGTTTCGATAAACGGCGATGCGGTCAATAAAGTCCGGCGCTGCTTGACCGCAGGACCCGGCGGCACCGCCACACGCGACTACCTGGCCCAGACGAGTCAGAAATCCGGCTGGCTGTCTTTGGTCGGAGGACAGAAGTATTACTTTGAGGTGCTCCACAATCTGGGTGCCGCCGCCCCGGTCGCGGGCAACCTCGCGGTCGGCTGGTTCCTGGACCCGACCGGGAGCACGACCGTCAATGCCGGCAACGTCGCCACCTTGGTTTCCGTGACACCCGGCTATGTCCTCTCGCCATGGGATAACCCGGCCACGACGGCTGTCACCGGATCGCTTTATGTCACCAATCTCTCGGCCATTCCGGGAGTCGCGTCAGCCGCTACAGGCTCGGCCTATCTGCGACTCACCGGTTCCACGGCCATCGTCCATTATGCCAATCCCACCGGTCTCAATTCCGCCGTCACTGGCCGGGGAATTTACTCGGGAAGCCCGGCCTCGCCAACGCTCCTGTTCGACCTTGACGCCCAGGATAAGTTCTACCCCGGCTCAAAGACCAACGATGCGGGTTACACCTGGAGCGGCATTTCCGGCCCGGCTCTCACCAGTCTCACCAATGGCACCGCATTTCTGCTCATCAAGACCGCCGCCAATCCCAGCGGCGAACTCTCCGGGATTTTCGGGCTGACCGCTGGCTCGCAAGTCGCGCCAGCGGCACCCAGCTACCCGGCATGGGCGGACAATCACTCCTCCAGTGACGCGGATAATTCCCGGTTCCTGACTCAAGCGACATTCGGCCCAAGTCCGACGGACATGACCAGCGTCAAATCCGTCGGTTACGACGCCTGGATCACAGCGCAATTCGGCATTACGGCGTCACACCACACGCCCTATGTGCTGGCGAACCTCAGTTCCGATCCCACGCAGCCCTATCCGAGCGACCGGTCCTTCAATTCGTGGTGGCAGCAGTCGGTCACAGCACCGGATCAGTTGCGGCAAAGGATGGCCTTTGCCCTGAGCGAAATCATGGTCGTTTCAGACACCGGCCCATTAAACAATGAAGCGCGCTACCTGTCTCCCTACTACGATACCCTTCTGGACAACTGCTTCGGCAACTTCCGCAATCTCCTCAAGACCGCCTCGCTGACCCCGGCGATGGGGGTGTATCTCGACATGCGGGCCAATGACAAAGGCAACCTGACCACGGGGCTTCACGCGAATGAGAACTACGCCCGTGAGATCATGCAGCTTTTCTCCCTCGGCCTCTACCGCCTGTGGCCCGATGCCACCCTCGTGCTCGATTCGGCCGGCAGTCCCGTGCCGACCTATGACCAAAGCGTCATTACCGGATTTGCCCGCGTCCTGACCGGCTGGAACTGGGGCCAGAGCCTGCAGGGCAATAATCGCCTGCCCACAAACTTCGGCCCTTCCACGAATTTCTTTGCCCCGATGACCCTCGTGCCGACCCATCACGAGTTGGGCAGCAAGATCGGCTTGGACAATGTCATGCTGCCGGCGGCCAACGCCGCGCTTTCACCCGCCTCCATCGCCTATACGCCGATCACCACTCCGGTGACCGGCTCCCAGGCCGATTCGAGTAACTCGGGAGCACTGCCACCCAACAATCTTTTCGACAACTACTGCACCCAGGATCTCGATGCTCTGCTTGATCAGATCATGAACAGTTCCACCGTCGCGCCGTTCATCTGCCGCCAGCTCATCCAGCGGCTCGTCACGAGCAATCCCCAGCCGGCCTATGTGCAAAGGGTCGTGCGCGCCTTCAACGGCGAGCAATTCGTGAATGCCCAGGGGCAACCCATCGCCGGCAATGGAGTCCGGGGCGATATGCAGCAGGTCATCCGGGCCATCCTGCTCGACTACGAGGCGCGCAGCAGCACGGCCAAAAGCGCCATTACTTTTGGCAAGCAACGCGAGCCCGTGCTGCGTATCACCGGACCGGCGCGAACCTTCCCGGCGAATGCCATTTCAGCCACTTACCGGGAATTGGGGGTTCAGGCGATCTTGCTGACCACACCCACGGCCCACCGGCTCAGTACCGGCGATACCATCTTCCTCGACAATATCGTGGATGCGGGGGCCTCCACCACCAATCTGCCCACTTCGCAATCCTATTCCGTCAGCAATGTGACGCCGAGCTATACCCTCACCACACCCACCCTGGCCTACGCCAATGTCGGAGCCACGGTGACGATCACATCAGCAGGCTATGTGGCCGGCAACAGCGTTTACGTGAAGTTCACCACCGGCGGGCTCGCGGTCGGGTCGTTGGACGGGCTGTATGTGATTAACACCGCGAACAACACGAATTTCACCATTACGCTGGGATCGGTCCCCGCGGATACCTCCGGAAACTGCCAGGTGCCCAACACCACGATCACCGTGCCCGGCTATCAGTTGGGCGACACCGTGGCATTGCAGTTCACCTCGGGGACACTTGCCTCCAATACGGTGCAAAACTACACGGTGACCGGCGCAACCGCGACCAGCTTCTCGGTCAACATTGGCAACACAACCTTTGGCAGCACCTCGGGCAACACACTGACACCAAACAGTTTCACGGTGAACGCGGGATCCCTTTCCTCCCTCAACTACAATAGCGTGGGAAACACCGTGACAATCACCGCCTCGGGCTATACCGCGGGTCAGCAGCTCTATGTCCAGTTTTACTCCGGGGGGCTGCTCGGCGGCGGGTTCAATGGCATCTATCCCATCACCACGGCGACGGGCACGAACTTCACCATCACGCTCGCCTCGGCCCCGGCCAATACGAGCGGGAGCTGCCTCATTCCCCGACTCACCGGCGGCTATACTGTCTCGACGGTCTCGACCACTTCCACCATCACCGTCGCCACCGCGGGCAATCACAATTTGAACGTCGGCGATCAGGTCCAGCTCGACTTTACGATTTTTAACAGTCCCACCCCGACGGTTGATGGCATCTACACGGTCGCGAGCATCGTGGACTCGGATCACTTCACGGTGACCACGAGCCCCGCGATCACCAATGGTTCCCAAGGCAACTCGGTCACGGTTTATCCGCTGGTGGCTGCCCCGCTCGCGCGCAATGGAACGCTGACGATCGAACTGAGCACCTGGAATGTCGGCTCCAGCTCTGACACCGCGGACCTCAGCCAGACGCCACTCAATGCACCGTCGGTCTTCAACTTCTTTTATCCCGACTACCAATTCCCTGGGGCTCTGGCCGCCGCCGGACTCACTACGCCGGAGTTCCAGCTCTCCAATGACACCGGCACGATGGGTATGACGAACACCGCTTCACGATCGATTGTCAACGCCGGCAATACCAATGGCTTTGGCAGCTTCCGGGCGGGCAGCGGTGCCATCGCCATGGATTTGAGCCCCTATATGACGGCGGCCCAGACCAATAGCACCGCCGCGATTACCACTCTGGTTGAAACGATGAACACCCTCCTGACCGGAGGGAATATGCTGGCTTCGTCGAAAAGCAGCATCGTTAGCTTTGTGGCCAATACGACAAACTTCCCGCTCTCAGCAACCCCGACCAATAGCCAAATGAGAGACCGGGTTCGAGCCATCGTGCAACTGATTGTAGTCTCGCCCGAATACGCCATTCAAAAATAACGCCCCATGAACCCTGATTCCTATCTATCACTCAAGAGCCGCAGAGCCTTTATCCGTCAGGCCGCATGCGCGGCGGTCGGCACTGCTGCGTTAAGCAATACGCTGCGCGATCTCCGTTTCATCAATTCGGCAATCGCCCAGTCCAGTGTCACTGGTTACAAGGCGCTGATTTGCGTCTTTTTGAACGGCGGCAACGACGGGAATAACCTGATTATTCCCGTCAACCCGGCTGAATGGGCGAATTATGCGGCGGTCAGGACGCCGGTGCTTGCTACCCCCAACGTCGTGTCTGGCAATCCGGCGACCGCCCAGGCTCTGACCTCCATGAACGGACAGGCCGGATTTCCGGCGGCTGACGGACACTCCTACGGGTTTCACCCAGCGTTGATCGAACTGGCGAATTTGTTCAATCATACCAATACACCGCCCTATAATGCGGCGAAAGTGGCGGCCATGTTGAATGTGGGCACGTTGAGTTATCCGCTCACCAAGGCGCAATACAATGCCGGCTCGGTTCCGAAACCACCGCAGCTTTTCTCCCATAGCGATCAGCAGATCCAATGGCAGACGTCGATTCCAGACAAGCCTCCCGTGAGCGGCTGGGGTGGCCGCATGGCGGATCTGCTGACAACGCCGATGGATGTGAATGCGGGGGGGCAGATTTCCATGGCCATCACGCTGGCCGGCTCGAATAAGTTTGAAGTGGGCGATCAAAATGCCGCCGCCCAGTATTCTGTGACGACTAGCGGCGCAGTGGCCGTCTCGAGCAGTCTTACGAATGCGCCTTCCCGCCTGCCCACGCTGCAAAGCATTATGAATACCGACAAGGCGCTTCCCGATCTGCAAATCGGCGCCTATGGTAAAGTGCTCGATCACGCGATCGCTGAGTCGGGATTGGTGGCCACTGCGCTCGCGGTCAACGCCAGCGCGCCTTGGCTGAGTTATTTCCCGAATAACGTCACGACACCAAATGGAGGATCGACTTTCGGTTCGAGCCTGATGAGCCAGATGAAAATGGTCGCCCGTCTGATTGATGCAGGTAAGCGGAACTATATCGCCGGCGGCGGTGCGGGAACCGGCTTCGGCATGAAACGCCAGATTTTCTTTGTCCAAGTCGGAGGCTACGATACCCACACGGGACAGACCAATAACGCAGGAGCTACGACCACAAATGACGCCGCGGTGATTCTCGGCCAGCAGGCCAACCTGTTTGCGGAGTTAAGCCAGTCGATCAACGCTTTGATGAAAGCCATGACCGATCTTGGCATGGCCAACGAAGTGACGGCGTTTACAGTTAGTGATTTCGCGCGCACTTTCCCGTCGAATGGACTGGGCAGCGACCATGGCTGGGGCGGGCACCAGATCGTAGTCGGCGGTGCAGTGAAAGGCGGGGCGACCTACGGAAAGCTCCCCGCACTGACCGTCAATGGCCCAGATGACACGGGCACCGGACGCTGGATTCCGACGATGGCGGTTGACCAATATGCGGCGGAACTCGCGAACTGGTTTGGCGTCGATAGCGCCAATCTCCCGACGATCTTTCCAAACCTGGGCCGCTTCGGGCGGATGAGTGTCCCATTCATCTAAGCACAGCTTTCCGCGTCAATGGGCCGGTCAAATCCGCGTTCCCGATGAACAAGGATGAATTGAGGCTCTTGTCCCGGTTTGGGTTATCGTCGTCGTTATGAAAAGGCCCACGCTGATTGTTTTGGCCGCGGTGGTGGTGCTTGCGGCTTTGGTGTTCCTGGCTGGACGAACTAATGTCCCGCAGGAAGTTCTGCCGCCACAGGTCACGAGTAATACCGTCTCTTGGAATGATGCACCACCCTCCAGGAACGATACGGTCTTGAGCCGGGCACCCAGCACGCCTCCGGTTTCGGGAGCCGCGCCCAGTAACACCGCGGAACCAAGTGCCAGCCCATTTCCTCCGAATAAGCCGGTGGTCGTGGGTTCCAAAACCTTTATTCCCAAAGCTCCCCCGCCGACGGCTGAGCCAGGAGCCGCAGTCGAATTGGACAAGGTGCGCCTGATGTTGCGCGACTATCGCACCCTCTACCATGAGAATCCTGTGGGGACGAACGCCGAGATCATGAAGACACTGATGGGTGGAAACCCCAAACAGGCCCGGTTAGGTCCACCGGAAGGCCAGACCTTGAGTGCGGCCGGGGAACTCCTGGATCGGTGGGGAACACCCTATTTCTTTCACCAGCTTTCCAGCGATTTGACGGAGGTCAGATCAGCCGGGCCGGACAAAACCATGTGGACGTCAGACGACATCGTGACCAAATGACTCAAGGTCATTCCCGGCACCGGAGCAGGTAACTATTTTGGTGCCGGCCTCCGCCGACACCATTGGAGGCCAAGCAAACCCAAAGTCGCAAAGGCGAGCGAGGACGGCTCTGGAACGCTGTAGGTTAATTCGAGTTGCGGACCGGGAATGCCCCCTCCCGGCTGCTCGCGCGATGCAAAGCGCCTTCCCGTGCCGGACGTTCCTTCGGTTTGACTGATGAGGATGAAACCGAAATTCGCCGCCGGATCGTCGAGCCACGTCTGGGCGTCGGCAATCAATTCGGTGGAGGAACCCCAGACATAGGTGCCAATCCCGCCGACCGAGGTGTTGGCACTCGGGCCATTGGCGTAATCCTCGCCAATAAGTCCGCCGGGGCCGGCCCATGTGGCGGAGTTAAAATGTCTTTCGTTCCAGGTCGCATTGCCGGGCTGGGCGTTTGATCCGGTAACTTCCGCTCCGGTTCCCTCGCCCCAGCCGACGAGCAGCCGGTAAAGGCTGAAATCGGAATCCACAGGCCCGCCATGCTGGTCAGGATCAGGGCGGCGGGTCACATGCAGGGTAACGTGAACCTGGGTAATGGTCGCTCCTATGGGAACCGCGCTCAGGTCAAAGCGGAAGAGTGCGCGCGAGCGGGAATACTGCTGATTGGTGCCGGCAACAAGGGTGGTGCCACCGAGATTCGAGTCCGAGTGATTCTCAAACAAGGAAGTGTCGGCCACGGAATTCAGCGTGACTTGCGCAGCAAAGCCATTGGCGGCCAAGATCAGAAATGCCACCGGCACGGGATAAAGGAAAACTTTCATATCAATAAACACGGATAACCTGCAGGCGCGCGAATCGTTTGGCGGGTGTGGACAGGGTTTCGGTCGCCGTGACCATCTTAACCGGAGCCTCACTGGGCGCATCGGCCTCGGAGACAAAGCCGCTGCCGGTCGGGATGGCTCCCGCGGCACTCTGGACGATGGTGCCCCATGTCACCAGATCACTGCTGGTTTGGAGGTTGTAGGTCAGGTCGATGGCGCGAGGATCGCGGCGGAAGGCAAAGGTGAAGACGGTATTCACACCGGATTGTATCGCGGAGGTTTGCACACCCGACGGCGGGGGATTGGCCGCCAGTGGCGAAATGGCGAAGGCGTATTCCACCAAGCTGACCAACCCATCGCCATTGAAGTCCGCCAGATCATCGACATAAGTGCCGGGTGTGGGGAAATACTGGCGCAGCCAGCTCTCGCGGCGCGTGAGCGGAGGCAGCACGGGGTTATAGTTGAGCGAAAGCATGGGTCGCACATTGGTGGTGCCTTCCCGGCTGTCGAAGCGGCGGGCCGTGAGATTGGTCGCTTCGTCGCCAATTAAAATCCATCCGAAGTTAGTCGCGGGAGTGTTCACCCAGCCTTGCACATCGGCGGCCAGTTGGGCGGCGGTCCATGTATAAAGACCCAGAGCTGTGCTGACCGTCGCAGTCGCGGAAGGCGTTGCGCTATAACTGCCACCCGCGGTGCTCCAGAGCGTAGGTGTGCTCGGATCGTAAAAGCGCGCCGTCCATGTAGCGTCGCCCACCGTGGCGGCCACACCGGCTCCACTACCGTTGCCGAGCGGGTCCGACGTGCCTTCTCCCCAGTCCTGACTAAGCCGGGACAAAGACATGCTGGCATCGGCCGTGGCTGCGGTTTGATTCAGGTTCAGCGTCAATTGGGCCGATGTAATGACCGCACCACCGGGCAGCGAACCGGCCGCATTGAATCCCAGCAAGGCCCGGCGCAGGTTGCCGGAATTGGTGCGCCCGGAAGTCAGCTTGCCACCGGCGTCGCTGTTCGAGGTTAGCTCCGAGAAAATGGTGTTATCTTTCGATGGGTTAAGGGTGGCGGTCAAAACCTGGGCGGCGACGATTTTGTAGATGCCACCGGTGGGCTTGCCGTTCACGTCCAGCTCGAACGGACCGCGCGTGACCTTCGTGGCGACATAGATTTCCCCCTGCTCGTCACGGCCAAAGGAATAGATGCGCGTGGTCAGCGGATTGCCTCCCGCTACCGGAAGCACCGAGAGCACCCAGTTATTCGAGCTGGCAGGCGTCTCCTCCAGACCTAGTAGAGTTCCCGTGGCATTGCCAATAGCATGGCTGTAATCGCCGAAAACGTATTTGCCTGCCAAGGCTGGGATCGCACTCCCACGGTAGAGATAGCCACCAGTCACCGATGCGCCAATCTTCGGCAACTCAGGTGAGCCGATAGTTATCCCCATATGCGCGTATTGAGCGATGGGTGCGATTAGCGGCAGACCACTGTTCGGTGCGGTGGCGTCGTGGTCGAAAGTGCCTTCCTTGACCCGCCAGCCATAGTTACCTCCCGCGACAATGATGTTCACCTCCTCAACCTTATCCTGACCCACATCGCCCTCGAAGAGACGGTTGGTTCCACCCGGCCCGTCGTCGAACGAAAACCGCCAGGGATTCCGCACGCCGTAGGCGTAGA
>JANXSB010000012.1 GCA_025352865.1 Chthoniobacter sp.
CATTGCTGTCGAACTGCAAAACATGTTTCGCCGCGATCTCGGCGTGACCATCCAGCTCGCGCGCCAGGAATGGACCGTCTATCTCAACTCGCAGAGCAAGCTCGACTACGACCTCTGCCGCTCCTCGTGGGTCGGCGATTACAACGACCCGAACACCTTCCTCGACATGTTCCTCACCGACGGCGGTAACAACCGCACCGGCTGGAGCAGCGCACCGTACGACAAACTTATCGCCGCCGCCGCGCGCGAAGTGGACGGCAAAAAGCGCTTCGACATTTTCCGCGAAGCCGAGCGCATGCTGGTCTCCGACGAGATGCCCATCTGCCCGCTCTACTATTACGTCGGCATCCAGTTCTACGATCCCGAGCGCCTCGGCGGCATCGAGCCCAACCTCCTCGATGAGCATCCCATCAAAGCGATGTACTGGAAAAAGCCGCGGTGAGATTATGGCCGGGACTTCAAATAGAGGTGTCATCCTGAGCGGAATTCCCGGCGGGCGAAGGTGGGCGGGAATGCAGTCGAAGGATCCCGGCGAACTTGGGCGACGTCGCCCGTGGATGCGCGGGATCCTTCGACTGCGCTGCGTCCGCCTTTCCGCCTCCGCTCCGCTCAGGATGACACGAAGCAGAGGTTCATCCCGCCCGTGATGGACCGCGCCGTCTTCGCGATCTATCGCGCCCTTTCTGCGCTGCTCTGCGCGCTGCCGCTGACCGCGGTCTTCCGCATCGGATGGGCGCTCGGCTCGCTCGGATACTGGATCGCGCCGACCTACCGCCGGCTGGTGTTGCACAATCTCGGCATCGCCTTTGGCCGCGAGAAATCGCCCGCCGAACTGCGCGCGCTCGCGCGCAAACACTTCGCCACACTCGGCGCAAACATCTTCTCGAACGTCAAACTGCCCACGCTTTCGGCGGAGGAAATCCGCGCCGTCGTCACCGTCGAGGGTCTGGAGACTTTGCAGGTCGGCAACAAGATCGGCTGCGGCTTCGTCATGGTCATCAGCCACATCGGCAGTTGGGAAATGTTCGCCCAGCTCTCGCCGATCTTTTTCGGCTGCAAAGTCGGCACCATCTTCCAGGCGCTCAGCAATCCCCACATCGATGCTGAAGTGCGGCGCGACCGCGCGCGCCTTGGACTTGAGCTTTTCGAGCGCAAGGCGGGCTTCATCAAAGCGGGCCAGTTCATGCGCGAAGGCGGGGCCGTCGGCATCCTCATGGATCAGCACGCCGGCGACGCCGGGCTCTGGTGCCCGTTTTTCGGCCGCCTCGCCTCCACCACCACGCTCCCCGCCACGCTCGCCCTGCGCACCGGCGCATGGCTGATTCCCGCCGCCGTCCATACTGCTGGCGTCGCCCGCTGGCATTGCATCATCCAGCCGCCCGTGCCGCCCGATGGCGAAGATGCCGACGCCATCACCGCCCGGCTGAATCCGGTGCTCGAAGCGCAGATCCGCCATCGGCCCGAAGACTGGTTCTGGGTCCACAACCGCTGGAAAACACCCAAGCCGAAATTCCTCCTCGCGACCTACAAACGCGGCCTCGCAGGAATTGAGAATACGCTCCAACCATTCCGCATCCTCATCCGCGCGAGCAACTGGCTCGGCGACGCCATCATTAGCGTGCCCGCCGTCCGCGCAATTAAGAGCGGCCGGCCCGACGCGCATGTCAGCGTGCTCACGCCCGCGAAGCTCGCGGACCTTTGGAAAAGTGTCGTCGAGGTGGATGAAGTCATCGCCATCGAATCCGGCGAAAGCGTCTTCGCCGTCGCGAAAAAACTGCGCGCCTGCGCCTTCGACGCCGCGATCATTTTTCCCAACTCGCTCCGCACCGCCCTCGAAGGCTGGCTCGCCGGCATTCCCCGCCGCGTCGGCACGCCCGGCCACCACCGCCGCTGGCTGCTCAATCAGATTTTCGAGCCGAAGAAAAAAAAGAAGCTCACCGAGCGCCCGCGCCACCAAGTCCACGACTACCTCGCGCTCGCGGAGTTCGTCGGCGCGGACATCGCCGGCGCGCTTCCAACGAATGCTGTCGCCCCCGGCGACGGTAGGGACGGCACGCCGTGCTGTCCGCCGGGCGAGCGCAGCGAGGCGGCGGGCGCGGGAGCAGCGGCGCACATCTCTCCCTCGGCCTCGCTGCGCTCGCCCCGGACGGCACGGAGTGCCGTCCGGGGCGAGCGCAGCGAGGCGATGGGTGTGAGCGCGCCGTCGATGTCCGCGCCGACGAACTCCGCGAGCGCGAGGTAGTCGTGGACCTGATGGCGTGGGCGCTCGGTGATTTTCTTCTTTTTCTTCGG
>JANXSB010000021.1 GCA_025352865.1 Chthoniobacter sp.
CATTGCTGGGTAGCTATGTTCGGAAAGGATAAGCGCTGAAAGCATCTAAGCGCCAAGCCTCTCCCAAGATGACTCTTCCCCGAAGGATCGTGGCAGACCACCACGTTGATAGGCTTCCGGTGTAAGCAACGAGCGCAAGCACAGTTGTTCAGCTGAGAAGTACTAATAATCCGTTCGGCTTGGTCATTTCCTCCTCCTCTTTTGGAGGTCGAACATGACTTTTTGAAAACTCAGCATGAAACATTGCAAAGCCCCTGTATGTAGATGTCAGAGAATCGGCGCGGTTCTTTGAAGAATGATAGTCAGCCGGACAACGGCGGACGGTCGCTAGAAGTCTGGCGAATTTGAGGTTCGACTCACCCCCAGTGAGAACCTCCCGATGAGCCTAAATGTGGCCTCAAATTCGTCAGACTTCTGGTGATCCTAGCGCAGTGGCACCACCCGTTCCCATTCCGAACACGGAAGTTAAACGCTGCAGCCCCGATGATAGTACTTCTATAGGTTGTGCGAAAGTAGGACGTCGCCAGTAATTCGCCCCGTCTCCTGGAAACAGGAGGCGGGGCTTTTTTTGTTCCACGCGAAAGATGAGCAGAGGTGGTTGTGGGCCTGGGGCTTTTCGCTAAGATTCTCGCACTTCACCGCATTACACCCCGACGCCAGTTCCATGAAGCCAGCATCCCTCCTCCTCGTGCTCACCGCACTGCCATTCGCTGCGCGCGGCGAGTTGCAGCCGTCGGTTGATTTCAACCGCGACATCCGCCCGATCTTTTCCGAGAACTGCTACACCTGCCACGGGCCCGACACGAACAAGCGCAAGGCCGGGCTGCGGCTCGATCAAAAGGAATCCGCGTTTGGCAAGGCGGAGTCGGGCGAGACTCCGATCACGCCGGGCGAGCCGGAGAAAAGCGAACTCGTCCGGCGCATCACTACCGAGGACAAGGACGATGTGATGCCGCCGCCGAAGGAGCGCAAAAAGCTCAAGCCTGCGCAGGTGGAACTGCTGCGCCGCTGGGTTAAGGCGGGTGCGAAGTGGGACGGGCATTGGGCGTTTCAGCCAATCAAGACAGCGGCTCCGCCGGAACTCCGAACGCCTAACGCCCAACGCCCAACGCCCATTGACGCCTTCATTGTTGCTCGGTTGGAAAAGGAGGGTCTCGCACTTTCGCCCGAGGCGGAAAAGGCGGTGCTCATCCGGCGTGTTTCACTCGATCTCACGGGGTTGCCGCCGACGCTCACGGAGGTCGATGATTTCCTCAAAGACGCCGCGCCGGACGCCTACGGAAAAGTCGTGGATCGGCTGCTCGCGTCGCCGCATTTCGGCGAGCGTCTGGCGGTGCCGTGGCTCGATCTCGCGCGCTACGGCGACACGAGCGGCTATCACAATGACTCGCTGCGCGACATGTGGCTGTGGCGCGAATGGGTGGTCAAGGCTTTCAACGCGAACATGCCGTTCAGCCAGTTCACGATCGAGCAGATCGCCGGCGATCTGCTGCCGGGTGCGACCATCGAGCAGCAGGTGGCGTCCGGCTTTCATCGCAATGTGATGACGAGCGACGAGGGCGGGCTGATCGACGAGGAATATCTCAACCTCTACGTCGTCGATCGCGTGGCGACCACGGGCGTGACTTGGCTCGGCCTCACGGTGGGCTGCGCGCAATGCCACGACCACAAATACGACCCGCTCAAGCAGCGTGAATTTTACCAGCTCTACTCCTTTTTCCACAACGTGCCGGAGAACGGCAAAGACGGCGTGCGCGACCGCAATCCGGTGCCGTTTCTGAGCGTTCCGTCGGCGGAGCAAAAGACGCAGATCGTTAAGCTCGACGCCGATTTCAAGGGCGCGCAGCAGGCCGAGACGGAACTCGCAAAGACCCTCGATGCCCGGCAGCTCGAATGGGAAAAGCAGGTCGCGGCGAGCGTGAAATCCGGCGAGCCCGGCGGGACGTGGGTGAGATTTCCGCTGGATGCCGATGGCGGCGGGGTGAGCGACAGCGGGCAGAAAATCGAGGGCGTGGTGAAGGGCGAGGGCACCTTCGTCGAGGGCGCAGTCGAGAAGAGTTTCCGCGTGGAGGCGAAAGGCTGGATCGAGTATGGCGACAAGTTCGGTTTCGAGCGCGACCAGCCCTTCTCCGCCGCCGCCTGGCTACGGCTGAAGCCGCAGGGCGGTTCGCCTTTCGGGAAAATGGAAGCGAGCGCCAATGTTCGCGGCTGGGACTTGGAGTTTCACGGCACGAGGCCGAACTTTCATCTCATCAATCAATGGCCGGGCAATGCCATTCATGTGCAGGGCGAGCGCGATCTGCCGGCCGACACGTTCCTGCATTTCGCCGTGACCTACGACGGTTCGGGGAAAGGGTCGGGCGTGAAACTTTACGTCAACGGCGAACTCGAGAAATCGTCGGTGCAGATCGACAAACTCACGGACACGATCAAGACGCCCGAGCCCTTCAGCATCGGGCGGCGCGGCGCAGCGGGGACGACTTTCACCGGGCGCGTCGATGATCTGCGCATCTATGGGCGTGCCCTCGCGCCGGGCGAGGTCGCGCATCTCGGCGGCTCGCCGACGCTGGACATCGCCAAGTTGCCGGCGGAGCAGCGCACCCCCGAGCAGAAAGACAAGCTACAGAAATTCTACCGCGCGACCTACGCGGGCGACTTTATCGCCGCGCAGAAAAAAACCGCCGACCTCACGAAAGCGCGCGCCGATTTCAACCAGCAGATCCCGAACACCATGGTCATGTCCGAGATGGAAAAGCCGCGCGACACCTTCATCAAAGTCCGCGGCCAGTACGACCAGAACGGCGAGAAAGTCACACCCGCCGCGCCCGCCTTTCTCCCCGCCCTCGCCGCCGCGCCCGCCGACGGCAAGCGCTACACCCGGCTCGACCTCGCGCGCTGGCTCGTCGCGCCCGAGCAGCCGCTGACCGCGCGCGTCACCGTGAACCGTTTTTGGAAAATGCTCTTCGGCACCGGCCTCGTGAAAACCGTCAACGACTTCGGCTCCCAGGGCGAATGGCCCAGCCACCCCGAGCTGCTCGACTGGCTCGCCGCCGACTTCATGCGCGACTGGGACATGAAGCGCGCGATCAAGCAAATCGCCATGTCCGCGACTTATCGGCAGTCCGCCAAAGTCACACCCGACCTCCTCGCTCGCGACAGCGAAAACCGCCTCCTCGCCCGCGGCCCCCGCCAGCGCCTCGACGCCGAGTTTCTGCGCGACAACGCCCTCGCCATCGCCGGCATCCTCGACCCCCGGCTCGGCGGCAAAAGCATCAAGCCCGCCCAGCCCGCCGGCACCTGGGAGATCAACGAGATGAGCGGCTACAACTACGAGAAATCCACCGGCGCCGATCTCTACCGCCGCGGCCTCTACGTCTATTGGCGGCGCTCCACGGTCTATCCGTCCTTCATCACGCTCGATGCGCCCACGCGCGAATTTTGCAGCGCCCAGCGCGCCCGCACCAGCACCCCGCTGCAAAGCCTCGTCCTCATGAACGACCCCGTCTTCGTCGAAGCCGCCCGCGCCTTCGCCCAGCGCATCCTCACCCACGGCGGCACCGACGACGCGCAGCGCCTCCGCTATGCCTGGCGCACCGCCCTTTCCCGCTCTCCGAGCGAAAGCGAAAGCGCCATCCT
>JANXSB010000559.1 GCA_025352865.1 Chthoniobacter sp.
TCTCGCGCGTGACGCGGGCGCTGCGGCGCGCGGGATCGAGCGCCTGCGGGTCGGTCCACGCGAGGCGGAGGGTCTCGCGCACGTCGGCGTCGTTCAGCCGGGCGAGGAGGATGCGGTGGCTCTGCGGATCGGGGAACGGGACGTAGGTGCCGCCGGTGCGGGTGAACTCGGAGTAGAGTTCGATGCTGTGGCCGACATCGACGACGATGAGCAGCGGAGGACGGCCTTCGCTCGCGGGAAGCGCGCGGGCGTATTGCTCAGCCTGTCCGCGGGCCTTGAGCATGGCCTCATCCCACGCCGCGCTGCCGCGCATCGCGGTGCCCTTTTTCGCGGTCTTCGCCTTGGCTTTGCCAGCTTCGGAAAGCGCGGCCTCCTGCTCGCGTTTCTCGACGCCCTGCTTGGCTTCGAGAACGTAGCAGCCGCGCTTGTAGAGGTCGATGCGGCCCGTGCTGGTAGTGCCGTCGGGGTGATGAAAGGTGACGCTGCGCTCGAAGACGTAGGCGTTGTCGGCGTCGTCCGGCCTGGTGGCATCGGGCTGAGGCACGCCGAGCAGGTCGCAGAGCTGCGTGAGAAAGAGCGCGTAGTTCGCACGCTCCGCCCCGCCGGAACTGGACCAGCGAGCGATGAAGGAAGCGATGTCGGGAGCGGAATCCACGCGCACGATGTAGCGGACGGCGCTCGGAAACGAAAGGCGGGAGGTTGCGGTCTTCCTACGTGAACAAATGGATCAAAGTAACGCCGTTCTACTCGTAGATGGTGAATTCAGTTTTCCCCTGAAGAAGCTCGGCTAGGTGCTCGCGTTCATACTTGGAACGGGCCGAGGCGAAACCGATGATTCGGTCCACCAGCCCCACAACCTCAGCGGCGGCTTCACGCACATCTCGTCCCGCAACGATGTATTGAGGCTCCTCAGTTTCAGTCGAAGAAACTGTGACGACTGGCACCCATGATTCGTCGTGAGCAATCTCAAACGCCATGCGGATGGGATTGCCCAGCGTGGTGCAGCCCGTAAGCACCCATGTCATGCTTCGCTCCTTGATCGTGGTTTCATACGCTCCGGCAATGTCGCCGGAAACCGCCATTCGCGGAAAGCTGCGTCGCTCCATCGCGCGCGCGAGGGCAGCGCCGATTTCATCCATGAGCATTTGTTCCATCCGAGCGCACTGCACTTCGAGATTTCCGGGTTTCATGAAGCGGTTGGTTTCACTGCGCCGAAAAGCTCGGCGATTCCTTCTGTAGCACCCTTCTCAAAGTTCGTCACTCGATCGCCCGGGATGTTGAGCAGGCGTCGCGCGAAGCCGCGGGCTTCGCCGGCGAAGTCCCGTCCATTGACGATGGTAATCGTCGCGTCCTCGACTTTGTTGAGCCATTGCGTGACGAGCGCGTTCACATGCGCGTCGGCGAAAGAGTAACCAATCACCACAAGCTTGCGCGCCGCATTTAGCCGGTCGCGGAAGTCGCGCAGCAAGTCGAGAAACGGCCCTTCCACCGTGAGCTTGTTCCGCCCCCCGAATATGATTGCCGGTTCGTAGTCGGGTCGCTCCAGATCGCGCGCTGTGGCTTCGTTGATGATTTCACGAGGAAGCGGATGTCGCTCGCTTGCCTCTTCCATCGCCCTTGCCCAAGTAATCGAGCCGTGCAGCTTCCGAAAAGGCACCGCGTCGAATCGACCGAATCCAATCTCTCCTTTGTCCCGCCAGGCTTCAAGCCCGGTATCCAATGCCACTCCGAGACGGGCAGCTACCAACTCAACGCAGTTATCGTAATTCAGCGTTCCAATCGTGATGCGTTCGCGTTCAGCCGCGGCGACGAGAGGGTCGAGATAGGAGAGGTCACGATCCGCGCCGACGAAGACATGGTTTCGAAGTTCGGCGTAAAGAAACTGCTTCGCCTTTTCAAAAATCTCACCTTGTCCAGAAATCTCCCGCTTCGGCTCTGGCGGCGTCGGCACCGAACGAAAGGCGGAACGCGGATTGAGCACATGTTCGAGCGCCTGAGCGAGCTGCGAGGTGCCGTGAGATGAACGACTGCGGATCATTTCTTCGATGGCGTCTGCGATCTTTCGCGCATCCTCGCGAGAGTTGAATGAGGCCACCATCCCGCTGCCGGCCGCGCGGTTCGGACGACCGCCCACGGTTAGTCGATCCAGTTTTTCCACCACCGGATGCCAGGCACCAATCAGCGGCGATGCTTCCAGTCGGTGTCGTTCCGAGAGAGTATCGAGAAGGTTGAATACATCTTCGATGTTCACCTCGTGAGTTAAATCATCGTTCCGCACACCCTGACCGAAAACGACGCTCGCGACCGCCAATCTGACGGCGTGCTGGACCTTCGTTGATTCCGGCCGTTCGCCGACCGTCCGCAGCATCACAGATGTCATG
The DNA here is from genome assembly GCA_025352865.1 of Chthoniobacter sp. Taxonomy (GTDB): domain Bacteria; phylum Verrucomicrobiota; class Verrucomicrobiia; order Chthoniobacterales; family Chthoniobacteraceae; genus Chthoniobacter. The sequence continues at coordinate 2,382 of JANXSB010000559.1, forward strand.
CCGCGCGCTGTTGGAATGCCCGCATCGACCGATGCGCCTGCACCCAACAACACGATCATTGAATGTGGTTTCGTCATGCCGGAATGCTGCCCGGAATCGACGTTCCTGCAAAGTGCGGAAGCGTGTATCGGGGTTTCCGACGTTCCCGGCCTACTCGCTCCGCTGCGCTGCGTTGCGGGCGGCGCTGATCATCCGACGATCCTCCGGGCCGTTCCCTCGTTTCACGAAGCGCGCCAGAGGAGCTGTCACGCTTCGTGCGAACCCCCACCCGGCGGAAGTTAGTTGGTCCGTTGCTCAGCCTCCGTGGGAACTCCGGGGAGGCTTCGTGTCGGCCAACTTGGGTAGGTGCCGCCTCGCTGGCGCTTGCCCCCGCTCAATCGGCGCGGTGCCTGGGAAGGAGAGAGAAAGGTGTTCCCTTTCTGCGTTCGTGCGCGCAGCAGAGCGCGGTGGACAGCGCGTGAAGTTGTTGCAGTAGAGGCGCGGATTCGAGGACTGAAATCCGCGGTGCTTTCTGCGCTCGACTCACCCGCGCCGGGCACGAGAGCGAGGGACGCGGGGAAAGATTCTCTGAGGGATCGTCTCGCAATCGTCGTTGAATGCGGAAAGACATGATGCGCCCGAATATCAGCCGCCGTCCGTCGAGCGGCCTCCGCTCTGCACTACTCCATCTTCTCGGCTCTATTGCCGTGGTTTGCGTGCTTTCGAGTTCGGCCCG
>JANXSB010000041.1 GCA_025352865.1 Chthoniobacter sp.
ACCTGCTTTTCGAGGTTGCCGTTTTTGCGCAGCTCGCCTTTCGCCGCGAGCGCAAACAGCTCGCCGTCCGGCATGCTGCTCCACAGGAAATACGAGAGCCGCGAGGCCACTTCCCAATCGGTCAGCTCGCGAATTTCCCCCGGCTTGATCGCGTTGGGATCCAGCTCCCAGCGGAAAAGGAAATGCGGCGAGACGAGCGCCGCCTGCACCGCGACCTGGATGCCTTCGAGAAACGTCCCGCCGTTTTTCATCGCGAGATCCACGAACTTCGCCAGCCGCTCCACCTCCGCCGTCTCGACCGGACGCCGGTACGCGCGCGGCGCAAACGCCCCGAGAATTTCCATCGCGCACGCATGCTCCCCGCCCGGCTGCGGCAGCCGCGTGATGAGCCGCTTGTGGCTCTCCGGCAGATTCGGCGGCGGCCCCGGCGGCCCCGCGATTTCCACGTCGCGCACAAACACATTGCGATCCCCGCGCAGCTTCGGATCAGGATTCGTCTGGTCGTTGTAATTGTTCAGATACGCCACGGCGATCTTCTGCGGGCCGGCTTCCAGCATCGTGGTCACTTCATAGACCTCGCTCTTCTCGGCATTGGTCACGTCGAAAACGCGCACGTCTTTTCCATTCACGCGCAGCGCGAGTTTCGGCGGTTCCGGCCCGGCGAGTTCGCCATACGCACGGATGCGAAAGGTGTAATCGCCCTTCTGCGGCACGTCGAACGCCGTCGTCCCCTCGCCCTCGCGGTAGAGCCCGAGCACGCCGGTGTCGAGCGCGCTCACCCACTCGTTCTTCGACTCGAATTGCTTCCCCTTGATCCGCTTCGCAAACGGCTTCGCCACGGCATCGAGCATGATCGCCTTGTGAACGATCTCGTCCGCCGCGGCGACGAGTTTTTCCATCAGCATCGGCGGCAGCGAGAGCACGTCGCCGATGTTGTCGAAGCCATAGCCGACCTCATCGTTGGGAAAATCGTCCGGCGAATAATCCACGCCGAGCAGGTCGTGAATCGTATTGCGATACTCCTCCTTGTTCAGCCGCCGGATCGTCACCTTGCCCGGATTCTTGTCCACCTTGCAGTCCGCCTTCGAGAGCTGCCCGTCGATGAACCGCAGCAAAAGCTCCCGCTGCTCGTCGCTCGGCTGCGGCTTCTTCCCCGGCGGCATCTCACCCGACTCCAGCTCCTCCGCGATCTTCTCCCACGCCTTCCGATGGTCCGCCAGCACCGGCTGATCGCTGAACTCCACCATATTCAGGTCGCCCTTGTGCTTCTTCTCATTGTGGCAGTCGAAGCAGAACTTTTCCAACACCGGCCGGATGTGCTCCGCCAGCGTCACCGGCCCCTCCGCACGCGCCAGCATCCCGCCCGCCGCAATGGCGGCGAGAAGCGCATAAATACTGGATCGGAGGGCGGTCATGGAAAGGCGGTGATCGGGTCGAAAAGTAATCTGCAAACCCCGGCGGCGTTAGAAAGATTCAGGGTAAATGATACGTGTGCGGATGAATTGCGAAAACGGATTTTCCGGTGCCCGACGCGCGGGCGAACCGCCGCATGATTCCCCTTTTCGCCCGTTCCAACGGCGCGTTAGTTTCCGCGGCCTGTGCGCGCGGCTGCATGAAAAGTGGCGCGGCTCGGATTTGCTCCACGTCACGCAGGGCCACTTCGGCTACCGCATGATGCCGGCCGTGTGGTCGCGCCTCGGCGAGCGCGGGTTGATTTAGAAATGCCCGCGAACCCCCATCAATGCAGCATCGGCAGCGGGTTGGGTTCGCGGATGAGCTGCGCGTCGAGGTCGAGGAAATGGTCGAGGCGGCGGGCGGCGGCGGCTTCGTCGATGTGGCGGGCCATGAGGAGATAGGTGGCGTAGTGGTTGCCTTCGCTTTCCACGAGGCTGGCGTAGAAATCGGCGAGCGGCGCGTCGAGGTCGCGGACGCCGGTGGCGAGGATTTGGAATTTCTCGCAGCTCCGGCCCTCGATGAGCGCGAGGACGGTGAGGTGGTCGATGACCTGCTCTTTCCGGCCTTTGCGCACGGCCTGCATCATGCCGCTGATCCACGGGCTGCGCTGCGGATTGGTGAAGGCGATGCCGCGTTCGCGGAGCAGGCCGAGCACGAGGTCGAAGTGCTGGAGCTCCTCGATGGCGATGGCGTTCAGCTCGCGCACGCGGTCGTGAAGCTCCGTGTATTTTTCGAGGTTAAGCGCGGAGGTCGCGGCTTTGCGTTCGAGGTGCGCGTGGTCGATGAGCACGGGCGCGAGGTTCGCGCGGATTTTCGGCAGCCAGTCGTCGGGAAGTTTCGCGCGCCAGAGGAGCATGGCGGGGTTATTTCGGCGCGTACCAGCGGGCGATCTTGAACTTTGCGCGCATCTGCGTGGCGTCGGCGCCGTCGATTTTCAGGTTCGCGGAGTCGAGGACGATGAATTGCTCCGGCGTCTGCAATTCGCCGAGGAAGGCGATCAGCGCGCTCCACGGGCTTTTCGTTTCGATCTCGATGCCGATCGCGACGTATTCCGGTTTGCGCACGGACTGGCGGATGACCGGCGACTCGATCAGCACGGAATGTTTCTTCGCCAGCTCCTTGATCTGTTCGAGCAACTGCCCGCCGGCGCGCTCTTCGCTGACGAGCTTCGGCTGCTTTTCCGCGAGCCACGCGGCGCGCTGCTCCCACTGAGCCTTCTCTGCGCTGCGCATTTGCATCGTCCGGAGCTGGCGCGCTTTCACCGCGAGGTCGGCGGTGAGACGCGCTTTGCTTTTGAAAAAATAATCCGTGACGAAAAACGTGACCAGGAGTAACGCGACGGTGCCGACGAGGATCGACAGGGTTCGTTCGCGGGTGGAAAGCGGGCCGCTCATAGCTTGCCGAAGATGGTGAATTGCGCGTGCTCGTTGGGCAGGAGCTGCGGCGGCTTGGCGTCGATGACGAACGCGCCGAGTTCCTTTTCCTCCTTGAGCTTCGAGAGGTAGTCGATGGCGAGGTTTGCGGAGGGAGCTTCGCCGACGATGCGCCACTGCGCGGGCTGGAGGTCAAACTCGGTGATGTGGATGTCCTCGGTGGGCCGGTCTTTGTTGATTTGATAAAGCAGTTCGCGCGCGTAGCGGCTCGGGTCGATGGCCGGTGCGAGGGTCTGCCAGCGGGTTTCCTGGCTGAGCACGAATTTCTCGACGGGCTGCGCGGCGGTGAGCTGCGCGTCGATCTTGCGGGCCTGCGCCTTGAGCCACGCGAGGTAGGCAAAGGCGGCGATGATCGCGAGGACATAGACGACCCCGGCGGCGATGAGCCGCTGCCGCCAGTTTGCGGCCCGCGCGCCGCGCGCCACGTCGGCCTGCCACGAGGCGGGGACGAGGTTGACATCGGGCTCGGGGAGCAGGCCGGTGAAGTCCGCGAACTCGACGGGGAGGAGGAAAAATTCGCGGAGCACTTCGGCGAGCGGCGCGCATTCCTGGGCGAGATGGATGCGGGAGAAAACGACGGGCACGCCTTCCATCTCCGCGCCGAGAAGCATCTGCGGCAGCGCGCTGCGGAGCGATTCGGCATCGAGCGCGGGGAGCACGTAGGTCCACGCGAGGCGGCTCTTTTCGCAAATCGCCACGACGAGCTGGCCCTGCTCGGGATAGACGGCGAGCACGGTCTCATCCGCCGGACACGCGCCGGCGATGTGCATGGGAAAGGGCGTGATTTTTTCCGGCAGCCAGCCGCGCGCGCGGAGCGGCGCGCAGAGCGCGTCGAGCTGGGTGTGCTGCGCGGTGGCGGAGACGAGCGTGGATTCATTCGCGCCGCTCGCGACGACCACGAAATCCGACGACACGCCCTCGATGGGAAACGGCAGCGTCTTTTCCAACTGAAGCTGCACCATGCCCGCCAGTTCGTCGCGATCCGTGGCGGGCAGAGTCATGCGTTCAAGCAGCACGGCCTGGCAGGGCAGCGCGAGGTGCAGGCGCGCGCCGTTGGTCAGCGCCGCGGCGGCTTCGCCGAGGGTGGCGATTTTCCGCGCGGCTCCCCCGGCGAAGCTCAGGCGCCAGCCGTCGGCATCGGGGGTGAGAAGGGCGGTGTCCGCGCCGGATTTTTTCATTCTTTCCAGGAAAGGATTTGGGGATTGCCCGCGGCTTTTCGGGCAACGACTTCGACTTGTCGATAGGCATTTCCCGAGCGCCCTTCGCTGATGATGTGCATGGTCGGATCCTTCAGCATGACGAGGCCGCCGATCTCCTTGAACTGCGCGTCGCCGAGCCCGAGAAAAACCTGGATGTCGTGCAGGCTTTTGAATTCCGGGTCGTCGAGGGTGCCGTCGAGCCCGTCCTTACCCTGGCGGAATTTCACAAACGCGGCGATGCGCGTCTCGCCGATGCCGGGGAGCAACCGGAGGATCGCGGCCGGGGCGGCGATGAGGTCGATGGGCCCCTGGCTGTCGATGGTGAGGTCGTCTTTCCACCCCGCCTGCGTGACGAGCGGTCCGGTGCCGGCCACGTCGGCGATTTCCTCCACGCTCGTCAGTTCGCGGTTCGCGGGATGGTAGTCGCCTTCATCTTCGAGGCCGTTGAGGTGCTTCACGCTGTCGCCATCCACGTAGTCGAGCAGGCAATCGACGAACGTCTCGCGCTGCTGGAAATCGAGGCCGCGTGCTTCGAGCCACTGTTTGAGAATGGCGAGCTTGCGTGGTTCCTCGCCGCGGAGCAGCCAGTTCACATTGAGCCGCCCGCCCTCGCTGACGATCCGCACTTTGTAGCCGAGGCCGGGCGCTACTTCCTCTTCGAGCGAGGGCGTCTTTTGCGAAACGAGCGGGTGCAGCGCGAGCGCGATGCCGGAGTGCGCCATGGCGCGCGCCTCCACGTCGCGGTTCGCATCGGCGTGGAGCTGCAGCTCGCCCTGCACGATCGCCACCCAGGCGAAAACCGCGCCCGACAATACGATGAGCGCCCACATGACGAGCAGGAGCGCGGAGCCGCGGGTGGAAAGTGACGCGCGTTTCATTGCTGCTTCATTTGCGACGACGGCACGGGGAGCACGGCTTCCACGGGCGGGTCGTCCGCGTTTTTCCAAAGGCGCACGCGGATGAGCTGCGGACGCGCATTCTGATCGGTCCAGCGGTCGAGCCACGCGTTGAGGCGCGGATCGAAATAGCGCACCTCGAACGCCGCCATCGGGCGGATGAGCGGAACCCAGTTGTATTTGTTCGTCCCGCTGCCGCGCGCGAAAAAATCCACGTCGGCGCGCGCTTCCGGCGTGATCGGTTCGCGGCGCAGGCCGAGTTCGAGTTCGCTCGACGTGCTCTCCACCGGCTGCACCGTCATCGTCACGCGAAACTCGCCGGGCGCGGCGGTCGTGAGCACGCCCTGGCCGGCGTGCGCGCGCCAGATGATTTCGTCGCTGGAGAGATCGTGCAGCTTGAGCGGATTGCCGAGGAGCACGCCGTTCTGATGCGCCGGCAGGTCCGCGAGCTGCGTCTGGAGAAAGCGCACGACGGCCTGCACAGACTCGCGCTCGTCCTGCAGCTCGGTGGTGAACCGCATCGCCTGCAAAGTCGTGGAGACAAAGCGGAAAAGCACCGTCGCGAGCAGCGAGACGATCATCGTCGCGATCATCACCTCCAGCAGGGTAAAGCCGCGCGGGAGATTATTTCGGGCGCGGATAGACATAAAAAATCAGCTCCCTCGACTGCTCGTCGCCGCCGCTCTCCCACGTCACCGTGAGCGTGACCGCGGAGATGCCCTCGATCTTCTCCTCCTTCTCGTTTTTCATCTTAACCGGCACGCTCGCCATCTTCATCCGCATCCCGGCGAAGGGGCCTTTCAGATCCTCGCTGCTCGATGTCGGCCCGCCGCCCGCCGCGTTCAGCGGCACCGCGCCGGACTCCACTTCCGCCCACCGGTTTTCCAGCGCGCGGCGGGCCAGCGCATCGTCCTCCTTCTGCCGCTCGGCGGCGATGAGATAGCTCACGCACCGCCCGAGCGTGATGACGCCGATGGCGAAGATCGTCACCGCCAGCATCACCTCCAGCAGCATCACGCCGCGCTCGCGCGGGCGGCGTGCATTCCGCATGCGGGAGGTGCGCGGCGCAGCCGCGGTAGGGACGGCACTCCGTGCCGTCCGGGGCGAG
>JANXSB010000059.1 GCA_025352865.1 Chthoniobacter sp.
GCGCCGTCGCGGAAGTTGGACAGGTTTTTCCACATGGGCGCGGAAAGTAGCGAGGCGGCGGGCGGCGGCGCGAGCCCTAAAAAACGCCGATGAGCCGCAGGGACGCGAGCAGAGCAAAGATGAGCAGGAGGGCCTCGAAGAGAGTCTGCGGGATGATCTTGATGAGCCGCCGCCCGGCGAAGATTCCGAGAGCGATGGCGGGGAGGCTGAGCAGGTCGAAAAGCAGGGTGTCGCTGTGGATGAGCCCCTGCTGCGCGCTGAGCGGGACCTTGAGGACATTCACGATGAGGAAAAACCACGCGCTGGTGCCCACGAGTTCGTATTTCGGCAGGGCGATGGCGAGAAAGTAGAGCGACATCACGGGGCCGGCAGCGTTGGCGAGCATGGTGGCGATACCGCTCCAGCCGCCCATGATCCATGCGAAGGCGCGGGTGTGCGGCAGCCGTTCGAGCGCGCGGGGCTGCCAGCGACGCACGGCCTGGAGCACGACCATGGCGAGGACGATCCAGCCGATGACGGGCCGAAACTGCCCGGCGGGGATCGCGCGCATGAACGCGTAACCGAGGAGGACGCCGGCGAGTGTAGGCGGGAGCATCCGGCGGATGGTGGCCCAGCGCGCGTGCTGGTGAAAGGCGAGCACGGACATGACATCGCCGCAGATTAGCATGGGCAAAAGGACGCCGGTCGATGCGAGCCCGTCGAAAAGCTGCGCCATGATGATGACGGTCGCGAGGCCGGAGCCGGCGAATCCGCTTTTCGAAAAGCCGATGCAAAACGCGGCGAGGGTGGCGAGGAGCCATTCCCATGGCGTAAAGTGCGGAAGCATCGGGGCAGCGAGCGTTTCAAATCAACGGCGGCGATAGCAAGCCGGGAGGTGAGGGGATTCTGACGCTCACAGATGAAAGGGCGGTATTACCCCCAAAAAATTCAGCCCCCCGCAACCGAATGGCTGCGAAGGGCTGATGTTCCCCCCAGAACAATCTTCTAAATACATGCCGAGAATGCCATTGCGGCGGCAATGACGCAACGCTTTTTTTGAAATAAGTTTAATATCTGGCGGATTTCTCTGAAATATTCGTCAGAATTAGTATTGCTACTGCTTAAATTATTCACGCCACAGAGTTTCACCCCATTTTGGAGCGCGGTTCATCCTGCTTCCGATGCCGTGGTGATCTTCACGAGAAGCTGGCAGAGCGCGATTTTGGGTTCGAGGCTCGAAGTCACGAGTTCGACATTGGTGGCGAGACACGCTTCGAGCGCGGCGCGAAGTTCACGGACGGTGTAGCGGTGCGCGTGGGCGGCGGCGATGCCGAGGGAATACACGTTCACGGTGCCGTCCTTTTTTCGTGGCAGATGCGCGGTGGCTTCGGCGGGGAGACGCTCGAGGGTTTTGCCGAAAAAGAAGGGCTGCGCGGGGCGCTGGAGGCGGTGCCGGGCCATGAGGTCTTTGACGATGAGCAGATTGCGGACGGTCGGGATGATCGCCACGAGGAGGATGCCGATGGCCGATTCGCCTTGGAAAAGGAGCTGGTCGAGGAGCGCGAGCGTGCGGTGGAGGTCGCGCTCGGCGAGGGCGTTGCCCAGTTCGAAGACGACGCCCTCGCGCGAGAGCGGCACGAGCTGGCGCACGTCCTCGGCGCGCACTTCGCGGTGCGCGGGGCCGAGGTAGAGGTCGAGCTTTTCGAGTTCGTTTTCGATCACGCGCCGCTCGCCGCCGGTGAAAAGCGTGAACAGCTCCAGCGCGTCCGGCGCGAGGCGCAGGCCGCGCTCGCGCGCACTGCGCTCCACGATCTCGCTGGCGACCTGCTCCCAGCCGCTTTTGCCGGCGTCCACTTTGTCAAAAACCTCGATTTTTCCGAGCTTCCCGAGCGTCTTGTAAAAAGTGCGCCGCTTGTCCACGCCGACCGCGCTGAGGAGAAAGCGCGTGCTCTCGGGAAGTCCGCCCGTGAGCGTCTCCGCGAGTTTTTCCAGCGCATCGGTCACGGTCTGCGAGCGGCCCGTCGGGTCGTCGGCGAGAAAGCTCGCGCTCTTAAGCCAGACGAGCTTTTCGCCACCGAAAAACGGGAAGGTGAGCAGCGCCTCGATCGTCTGGTGGATGCGCCCCGCCGCCGCATCCGCATTGTCCGCCACGCCGTCGATGATATCGCAGCCAAAGTCCCCGCCGTCCGCCGGCGTCATCGCGTCCGCCAGCTCCCGCGCCGCGCGTTTCACCTCGCTCTCATCCGAGCCGAGCACTGCGCAAATCTGCGCCACCGCTTTCGTTTTCACGGCGGCCATTCAGTCGCGGTCAGTCTTGCAGCGGTGCGCCATTTTCATGAATGGCGTAAGCCTTAAACTCCCGCTCCAGCGCGTCCAAGTTCATAAATCGCGAGCTGAAACCTTTCGTCAGCGCGTTGTCGAAACGGTTGCCCTTCGACAGTGCCTCCAGCAGCGTGCCGAAGCCGCGCTTGTCCGCCGCGGTCAGGAAACGCACCAGCCTTTCCGACTCGCTGTAGAAAACTCCCACCTGCGCCACGTCCTGCGGATACATTATCAGCGCCGTGAGCTGCCCCACCGGCACATACATTCCCTCCGGCACCGCGCGCGAAGTCGGCCGCGCCGCATAACCACGCGCCCGGTGAAACGCCGCGTAGCACCGCGTCGCCGAGTATTCCGCATAGCCCTCATTCAGCCACAGCGGCACGCCCGCGCCGAAAAAACGCTCGACGACCAAATGCGTGACCTCGTGCCCGAGCGTGTTGCCCTTCCACTTCACCTGCGGGTCGCGCTGGATGAACAGCGACCCCGCCGCATGAATCCCGCCCGTCCACGGATCGAGCGCCCCGCGTTTCTGAAACTCCGCCCAATCCTCCGCCCGCTCGAAGACATAAATGTGGCACTTCCGCTCCCACTGCGTCGTGTCCTTCTCCAGCTCCCGCGCGATCACCCGGTAGTAAAATTCCGCCTCCACCGACACCGGCGCGGCGATGAATCCGTGGAAAAAATGATAGATGAAATTCGCCGACTCCGCGTGCCGCCAGTCCGCCGCGCGGATGCCCAGTGCCGCCTGCCCTAGCGGCGTCAGCGCCCGGTCCGAGAGCTGCGCCAGCGGCACCTCGGTGAGCGCGCCATTTTCCGCATCCTCCGCCGCGGCGGCGGAAAAATGCGCGCCCAATCCCACGGCGAACGCCGCCAGCAGCAACCACATTTTTCCGCGCCGCCGGCGAGCCAGCGGAAAGCGCAGCATTTGGAGAGTCGTCGTGGGCAGCAGGGCAAACATCCCCGCTTCCAATGCAGCCCGCGTGCCTCGGCTTACGCGGGTTCGAGGACCGTGCGCAGCGCGCGCAGGAGCTTGTGGGCAGTGTAGGGTTTTTCGAGAAAGACTTTCACGCCGAGCCCGTTGAGCACGGCCAGGTTTTCCTTTTGGAAATGGCCGCTCGACACGATCACGCGCACTGCGGGGTCGATCTTGCGGAGCGCGCGGACGAGGGCGATGCCGTCCATCTGCCCCATCGCGAGGTCGGTGAGCACGACCTTGATTTCGCCTTTGCGCTGAAAGTAGAGCGCGAGCGCATCCGTGCCGTCCTCGGCGGTGTAGGCGCGGTAGCCGTGGGCGGCGAGTGTGCCGACGAGCGCTTCGCGGATGGGCGCTTCGTCATCGACGACGAGGACCAGCTCGCCCGCACCGTCGGCGACTGCGGCGGCGTCCTCCTTTTCCGCCACCGCGGCATCGCGCGAGGCGGGCACGAAGACGGAGAACGTGGTGCCCACGCCGATTGAGCTTTGCACGGTGAGCACACCGCCGTGGCTTTTCACGATGCCGATGACCGTGGCGAGGCCGAGGCCGGTGCCTTTGCCCACTTCCTTCGTGGTGAAAAAGGGATCGAAGATTTTCTCCATGACTTCGGGCGACATGCCGCTGCCGGTGTCGGACACGCGCAAGACCACGTGCGGGCCGAGCTGCGCGCCGGGGTTCATGCTGGCGAAGTGGTCGTCGATGTCCACGTTCTCGGCGGCGACGGTGAGTGTGCCGCCTTCCGCGCCCATGGCATCGCGCGCATTGACGCAGAGATTGAGGAGCACCTGGTGGAGCTGCGTGGCGTCGCCCATGACGGTCCAGAGTTCCGTCGGCAGATTCGTCTGGATGTCGATGTTGCGCGGAAAAGTCTGCGCCATGATTTTCGCCAGCTCGCTGACGAGATGCTTCGGCTGGAGCAGCGCGCGCTCGCCCTCGGCTCCGCGGGCAAAGGTCAGCACCTGCTTCACGATCCCCGCGCCGCGCTCGGCGCTGCCTTCGATGATGTTGAGCATTTTCTCGTCGTCGGGATCGCTGAGGTCGCGCCGGAGGATGCTCACGGCCATGAGGATCGGCGACAGGATGTTGTTCAAATCATGCGCGATGCCGCTGGCCAGCGTGCCGATGCTTTCGAGCCGCTGCGCGCGGAGAAACTGCGACTCGAGCTTGCGCGTTTCGGTGATGTCGGTGTCGATGACGAGCACGGACTGTGGCGCGCCGGCCTCGTCGCGCACGAGGGTCCAGCGGCTGTTGACGATGACCTCGCGCCCGTCCTTGTGTCGGTGCGTGAGCGGGCCGCTCCACAGGCCTTTGCGCAGCAGGTCCACCTCGGCCTCCATGAACCGGAGTTTGTCACCGACGAAAAGATCGGCCGTTTTCGCTCCGACCGCCTCCTCGGGCGTCCAGCCGTAGAGCCGGACCGCGCCCTGGCTCCAGAAAAGCAGCCGTTGATCGAGGTCGCGCACGATGATCGCGTCGGAAGCCAGGTTGAGCAGCTTGGCCTGCTCGCGGTTGCGCTCCTCGGCGTTCCGCTGGGCTGTGCGGTCGATGCTCAGCACGAGCACGGCGTCGCGGCCGTCGAACGAAATCTCGTGCCATGTGCTTTCGACATGAAGCACCGAGCCGTCCTTGGCCACGTGCCGCCACGCGGTGCTCGCCCCGCGTGTTTCACCCGTGGCTTCGGGAGCGGCATCGGTCGGCGGCTCCTCGGGCGCGGCCATCTGGTCCATCGTCATGCCGAGAAATTCCTCGCGCGTGTAACCGTACTTCCGCACGGCCACGTCATTCACCACGAGAAAGGCAAGCGAGTCGGCATCCACGACCCACATCGGGAGCGGATGCTCGTGGAAGAGAAGTTGAAAGCTCGCCTCGCGCTCCAGTGCGGGAGCGGACGGCTTGGCGGGGTCGGAGTTCATCGGGCGGGTGCGGGATTCCGCGCGAGCCATCGTCTATCGGCGCGGCGCGTTGGCGGAAAGCATATTCACCCCATAGCGCGACCCGCGCCAAGTGGTGGGAAATATGTCATGGACAAGCCAGACGCCCTTCCTACTTTCCCCACCCCATGACTTCCGAAATTCAAAAGGCCGTAGATGCCGGCAAACTCTCCGCCGCCGCTGGCCAGGCCCTCGAAAAACTCCAGCCCGGCACCTTCGTCGTGCATAAAAGCTGGGGCTTCGGACAGGTCGATGCGGTGAACTTTCTCGTCAGCCAGATGACCATTCATTTCAAGACGAAAAAGGGCCACCCCATGCAGCTCCAGTACGCCGCAGAGTCGCTCCAGGCCATCGAGTCCGACCACATCCTCGCGCAGATCGCCGCCGACGGAGCCGCGGTGAAAGCGCGCGCGAAAAGCGACGCGACCGGGCTCATGCGCTCGGTGCTCACGAGCTTCGGCGGCAAGGCTTCTCAGGAGCAGATCGCGCAGGCTTTCGTCCCCGCCGTGTTCAGCGATGCGGATTTCAAAAAGTGGTGGGAGCCTACGAAGAAGGCGCTGAAAAAAGACGGGCACTTCGTTGTCCCCGCAAAAAAAACCGAGCCCTTCGAGCTGCGCGACGCCCCCGTTTCCCACGCCGACCAATTCCTCTCCACCTTCGCCAACGCCCGCCAGCTCAAAGACCAGCTCACCGCGCTCGATCAGATCCTGAAAAACCTCCCCGAGTTCACCGACCCCGCCGCGCAGCTCGCGCCCGTCCTCACCACCGCCGACAGCCAGGCCCGCAAAAACCAGCGCCTCAACACCGCGCAGGCGCTCGAACTTTTGCTGACCCGCGACGAGATCGCCGAAAAAGCGAACCTCCCCAAAGCCGACGACGCCCTCGCCGTCGCGCAAATCCTCCGCGACGAAAAACGCAAACTCGTCTCGCTCATCGCCGACCTCCCCGCCGCGAAACACAAGCGCGTCTTCGCCGAACTCCCCGCCGCCTTTGGCGAAGAATGGCCCGCCATCGCCATCGACCTCGCCGCCCGCGGCAGCACGCGCGTCTGCACCGAGGCCGCCCGGCTGCTCGAGGAAAAAGGCGAAGTCCCCGCACTCATCAAAGGCATCGACCGCGAAATCCGCGACCACGCCATCACCTCCGAGACCTTGATCTGGCTTTGCAAAGAGCGCGACGGCGCCTTCGCCGACCTCGTCAATCCCCGCCTCCTCAGTTCCATCATCAGCGCACTGGAGCGCGACCAGTTTGACGAAAATAAACGCGACCGCCGCCTCCACGACCTCCTGCTCAACGACAAGGAACTCCTCCCCGACCTCGTCGCCTCCGCGACCCACGAGGACATGCGCAACATCATGCAAAAGCTCATGCGCACGCCCGTCTTCGAGGAGCTGAACAAACGCTCCCTCCTCGGCCGCATCATCCGCCTTTTCCCCGAGATGCAGGCCCTCGTCTCCGGCGACAGCGACCAGAAACAGGAGACCCTCGTCGTCTCCTGGGAGAGCCTCGAGAAAAAGAAAATCGCCTTCGACGAACTCGTGAACAAAACCATCCCCGAGAACGTGAAAGAAATTAGCGTCGCCCGCAGCTACGGCGACTTGCGCGAAAACTTCGAATTCAAAGCCGCCAAGGAAATGCAGCGCGTCCTCGGCCGCCGCCGCAGCGAAATGGAACGCGACCTCTCCCTCGGCCGCGGCACCGACTTCGCCAACCCCGACACCACCCGCGTCTCCATCGGCACCATCGTCACCCTCCGCGACACCGCCACCGGCGGCACCGAGGTTTACACCATCCTCGGCGCGTGGGACGGCCAGCCGGAAAAAGGCATCGTCAGCTACCAGTCCGCCCTCGCCCAAGCCCTCCTCAGCCACACCGTCGCCGAGCAAATCACCGTCCCCACCGAGCACGGCGACCGCACCGTGGAGATCGTAAAGATCGAAGCCTACCGCCCCGCCTGAGACGGTGGATCGAGATTCTAAAAACGTGTCATTCTGAGCGGAGTTTCGCCGTGGAAAGGCGGGGGCGAAACGGAGTCGAAGAATCTCCATCTTTTCGCGGGCGGAGGCGGAGGGAAGTGCGCGTGCTTCCACGCACCGCCTCCGCCCGCAGGATATTGGAGATTCTTCGACTGCGTTCCCGCCCGCCTTCGCCCGTCGGGAACTCCGCTCAGAATGACAGGCTATTTAATTACGGCACCCACCCTCGTGACCAAGCTCCAGCTTGGTCACGCCCTTGTCTCGGAAGCTCTGCTTCCCCCGCCCGCATCAGCTTCGTGTGCCTCGCGTACTCCACGCCGCCGAAGTAGAGAGCGGCATGACCAAGCAGGAACTATGGAACGACAGAATAATGGCTGGACGCAAACGAACGAGTTTTGCACTCTGATTTGGAAATCCATGGACAAACCTGTTCAGAAAATCGGTGGCTGGCTCCTCGCGGCTGCTCTTATCGCGTTGGCGGTCTGGAATCAGAATCGGACTGCTACAGAGGAGGCGGCCAAGGTCGTTGCAACATCGACGACACGCGCTGCAGAATCTGTGGCTTCCAATGCAACTGACTCACCCACTGGTGACGGTTCTGCTCGGAAAAATTGGCGGCCCATAAATGACGGACACAACACAGGCCCAGTCATCAGCCTGCGAACTCCTGTGCCTCAGCCCATGTCCGCAAAAACCTCGACGCCAGTTCAGTTGGCCAGAGCGGTGACCCCAACGCCAGCCACGCCGAGTCTTCAACCGACTCCGAAAAAAGCACCGTTCGTACCGATCGGCGCAAAGACCAATTTGGATGAAGGTGCTCTGCAGACCAGCAAAGGACTCGAAATGCACCATAAGAAATAGGGCGCGACAGACGCCAGCACGCAGGCATCTAAACCGGCACCATCACCGAAAACAGCAATGCTCAAAACCCTGCTCTCGATCTTGACCGCTTTCGTATTCCTCTTTGTCCTCACTGGCAAAGTGCCAGCCTCAGTGAGTGACCTCGTCACGCAATTCAATCACAACACTTTAACCTTGGCCGTTCTCGCCATCGGCGCGTTCATTATTTTCAGCCTATTGTTAGGCACCTCGAAAAAAGCCCGCAAAAAGACCACTGCCACGGCCCGGCGCAAACTTACTGCCGCCGAAGCTGCACAGCGGGGTTATGTCCATTTGTTTGCCGATGACCAACTCGCCCTCGCGCCCTTGGAAGAACGTGAGCGACAGGAATTGCTGGCCGAAGCCGAACGTGCGGTTCTTCTAGCCAAGACAAAGACGCTCAGCCGCGAGCAAATGCTGGCAACGATCGCAGCCGATACGGCGGCCGCAAAACGTGTGGCCGAACTCAAGAAGACCAAAGAGACACCAACCGTAGAAGCACCCGGTTTTAGAGCTTACCTCGCGAAACACGGCATCACGCTCACACTTTCGAAATCCCTCCCCCCCTCCGATTCCGGTACAAATCGCGAGGAACGGTGAAAGCGAATTCTTCTCCGTTCCGACGTGAAACTTCGGAACATGAGGAAATGGCGGCTACGCCAAAATGACGATGACCGCAAGAGAACGGTGCCGCCGCGAAAACGGTTGCCTTCCCCGCGCCCGCGTCCCCATCTTCCGCGCCCAGCGCATGAGCGGCCTCACTTTCA
>JANXSB010000074.1 GCA_025352865.1 Chthoniobacter sp.
GCCGCCCTTCGTGAAATCCTGCTTGAGCGCGTCGAGCCCGGTGAAAAGATCCGCTTTCACCAAACGTCGCGCGGCGATGACCGGCGACTCGGTGATGTGCCCGGCGTAGAGCGCGAAGGCGAGGGCCGGGAACTGCCCGAGATACGCGGGCGTGTCCGTGACGTAGCTCGACATGCCGGGCCAGCCGTCGCCGAGCCGAGTGCCGCTTTGGATGAAATGAAACGACGCGTCCCAGCCCTGCAAACCCAGCGCGTAGAAAGCCATGATCGGCGCGGTTTCGAGCTTCCATTGGTTCGGCGCGGATTGCGTCCACTCGGTCATGCAAAACGGCTTCGTCTCCACCTGCTTCATGCCCACGGTGAAGATGCCGCCGCCCGGCGTTCGGAGGTGCGATTCGTTGTTCACCTTGCCCTCCTTAATCCCGTGCCCGCCCGCGCCGCCGCCCGCGTAGTTGTGCCGGTCGATCATGCCGCCGACCGTGTCCGTCCATGTATTCGCCGGATCGGTCGCCGAGCCGCCGACCTGCCACGCGGTCGTCATCGTCACGGCTTTGAACCCGGTCGCGCGCATCGCTTTTTCCGCGCCCTCGAATTCCGCGCGCTGCATCTCCGCGAGGAATTCGATCACGTCGCCCGCGCGCTTGTTCATCCCCGCGAAACGTCCGCGCGCGCCTTTGCCGTCCAGCTCCCATGGCGTCATGAGCAGCAGCTCTTTCGCATTCACGCTGTCGCCTTCCTTCAGCGCGCCCCAGGCCGTTTTCAGCGCGTCGTCGGTTTTGTATTTCGCCTTCACCCACGCGGCAAAATTTTCGCGCAACTGCTTCGCATGGGCCGGCCATTTCTTCGGCTTGTCGCTCGCGAGTTCGCCGAGCGGGTTCCAGAAAAAGATCGAGTCCTCGTTTTGCATCTCCACCACCGCCAGCGCCGGATCGTCGGCGTAGCGCAGATTCGTGTACGGATTTTTGTGCGTGAGCAGTTCGGTCACGACCTTGTTGCGCAGCTCCCACAGCTTCGGCGCACCGGTGATGACGCCATACGTGTCGCGCAGGTCGCCCGAGCCATCGAGGTCGTCGAAAAGCGGATAGCCCGCGTCGCGCGAAACCGTCCAGTGGTAGAAGACCGACCAGTCCGAATAGATTCCATTCTTCTTCAACTCCGCGAACCACCAGTCATATTGATCCAGCTTCTTCGGATCGATTTTCCCGCCCGTCTGCAGCTCGTCGAAAACCGCGTGCTGCCGCACCACGTTGATCCCGAACTTCCGCAGATACTTCGCGCGCTGCGTGAGCTGCTCGCGCGTGTATTTGCCCGGTTCCACATTCGCGCCGACGCCCCACAGCTTCACCGGCGCGGGCGCTTTCTCAAAGCGCAGGTCTTTTCCCACCGCGTGCAAAACGCCGAACTGCCCCGCGGGTGCCGGAACGAGTCGCGACATGTCGGTCACGCTCGCCGGTGAGAACGTGTCGTCGTCCGCCATCAGCGGAAACCAGTCGTCCGGCCCGGAAGCGGCCTGCGCACTTGGTCCGCCGGGCTTCATCGTGCCTTGCGGGACAAACTTCTCCGTCGTCAGAACGAAGCAATCCAGCCCGCCGCTGTTCGACTGCCCGCCCTCGAAACGAAACGCGACCGTGTGCTTTCCCTTGGCAAGCTTTAGCACGCCGATTTTCACCCACGCGATGAAGCGGTGATCGAGCGCGCCATTGCCCGCGATGTTCTGCTGCTGCTGCGCCGTGCCCGTCGTCACCGCCGTCCACGCGCCGCCGTCGAGTTTCCATTTCGGCTCAGACGCGACCGGATTCAGCCGCGCAAAAAACGTGTAGTCGCCCGCTTCTCCCACCTCGATGTCATAGCTCGCCTCGCCCGCTTTTCCGCCGTAGTGCGAAAGCCAGTCGCCGCCGGAAAGCACGTCGCGTTTCACCGCGTCATACCAGTTGTGCTTCGCCACATCGGACTTCGCAGGCGCTTCGCCCTCCACCCAGATGGACGCAGCGGACGCGGTGAAAGCGGAGCCGCAGAGCGCGGCGAGTGCAAGGGGGACAAGATGGGATTTCATACGAAAGAGGCGTTGATTTTTTTGGCGAAGTCAGCTCTGCCGCGAGACGGCTTTCAACCGCCGCGCTGCACACGTTCCAGGTCACGAAGGAGGGTGCGGCGGCGTGCCTGGTAGGCAGCTTCCGCGGTGTCATGGGCGGAGGCTTTGCTCGTGCCCACGAACGCCGTCCACAGACCCGTAGCGATGAAGAACAATCCAAACAGCGGGAAGAACCCCGGAGCGCCGTGAGTGCTCGTGAAAAGCGTCCAGGCCACGCCAGCCGCGACAATGAACAACCCGCCGAACATGCTGCCGGCCCCGGTCGGGATGCTCCGCGCGCCGTGCTGGCCGGAGACCATGTAGCTCTCGCGCTGGAGCGTCCATTCGCGGTCGAGACGTTCGAATTCATTCTGCACCTGCAGCACGTCGAGCTTCTGGCCGAGATTTTCGTTCATCTCCCCGAGCATCTGCGTCGTCACCGCCGCGCCGTCGCGCACGACGATCAACTCGGCTTTGCAATACTGGCAGCAGACGTGCGCGGCGTCCTGCGCGACCCGGAGGGT
>JANXSB010000152.1 GCA_025352865.1 Chthoniobacter sp.
TCACGCCATGAGGATTCAATACTTCCAAGACACCGACACTTTGCACATTGAGTTTCGCGCGGTGGAGGTTGCCGAGACGCGCGACCTTGACGAAGCCACGCTCATCGACATCGACAAGAGCGGAGGTATTTGCGGCATCACCGTCGAGCACGCCAGTACGAGAGCGGAGATTCCGAAGTTCTCGTATGAACAAAACGCCGCCTAACCAGGCGCTGCCGCGCACGGCTCCGGCGGTCCCGCTGGCTGCTTCCGGCCTCCGCCTTGCCCCTCGTTCTGCTATGGGGACGGCGGCGAGCCGAGCCAAGTGTTGGACGCCGGTGGTGGAGGTGACTTTCGGGGGGGGAAGTTCGGTCGTTTCGTCTCGGAGGAGCGCAACGAGGCGGCTTTAATCCCCAAAGCTGATGCCGACGTGGCGGCAGGTCTGGACCATCTGGCTGTCGGGCTGGACGAGTTTGATGCGGTGGACGGCTTCGGCGATGGGGACGCTGAGGACTTCGTAGTTCAGGTAGCTGACCATGTGGCCGAATTTGCCTTCGGCGATGAGTTCGACGGCGCGGACGCCGAAGCGGGTGCCGAGGATGCGGTCGAGGGTGGTGGGGTCGCCGCCGCGCTGGAGGTGGCCGAGGACGCAGACGCGGGTTTCTTTATCGGTGCGGGCGGTGAGTTCGTCGGCGACGCTCTGGCCGATGCCGCCGAAGCGGTTTTCGCCGGGGCCGCTGGCGCGCATGCGCTTTTCACCGTCTTTTTCCACGGCTCCTTCGGCGACGACGATGAGGGTGCTGTGGCTGCCTTCGGCGTCGCGGCGGCGGACGGCGCGGGCGACGCTTTCGTGCTCGAAGGGGATCTCGGGGATGAGGATGATGTCGGCTCCGCCAGCGAGGCCGCCGTAGAGGGCGATCCAGCCGGCGTGGCGGCCCATGACTTCGATGACCATGGCGCGCTTGTGGCTGGAGGCGGTGGTGTGGAGGCGGTCGAGGGCGTCGGCGACGCAGGCGACGGCGCTGTCGAAGCCGAAGGTCATGGCGGTGGCTTCGAGGTCGTTGTCGATGGTTTTGGGGACGCCGATGACGGGGATGCCTTCTTCGTGGAGCTGGAGGGCGGTGGTGAGGGAGCCGTCGCCGCCGATGCAGATGAGGGCGTCGAGCCGGAGGCCGCGGAGGGTGGCTTTGGTTTTGGCGATGACGTCGGGGGGGACGTGGGTGCGGCTGGTGCCGTCGCCGACTTTGGTGATGAAGTGGCCTTTGTTGGTGGTGCCCAAAATGGTGCCGCCGAGCTGCATGATGCCGGCGGTGCGGGCGAGGGTGAGGGGGATGGTGTCGCCGCCTTCGACGAGGAGGCCCTCGTAGCCATCGACAAAGCCGAAGACTTTCCAGCCGAGATTGTCGGCGGCGCGGACGACGCCGCGGAGGACGGCGTTGAGGCCGGGGCAGTCGCCGCCGCTGGTGAGGACTCCGATGCGTTTGCTCATAGTAGTAGTGGTGGTGAAAATCTAGCGCGGGGCTTTCCAGCCTTTCATCGGGCGTCCGGCGGCGGCCCAGGAATCGTAGAGCTGCCAGCCGTGCTGGAGGAGGCGGGCGGCGGTGTCGAAGCGGGCGGCGGAGCCGAGGACGATGACGTTGAGACGGCGCGGGGTGATGATTTGCTGGCCGGCTTCGGCGCGGGTCTCGGGTGGTTTTCCCGAGGAGATGATGACGCACTGCCCGGCGCGGGCGGTGGTGCCGGTCTTGACGCCGTCGATGCCGGCGGTGCCGAGGAGTTCGTTGGTGTTGCGGAGGAGGTAGGACGACGTTTCGCCGGTGGCGGTGGTGATGGCGATCTTGCGTTCCTTTTGCGAGACGTGGAAACGGAAGGCGGAATTGGCCATGGCGTAGCTGGTGAGCTTGGCGAGGTCTTCGGCGGTGGAATACGGGACGGTGCGTTCGAGGTGGTCGAGGCCGTGGGGATTGACGAAGCGGGTGCGGAGCATGCCGAGGTGGCGGGCGAGGGCGTTCATCTGCGCGACGAAGCTATCCGCGGGGGACATCTCGCCGTTGCGCCCGAGTTCGTGGCCGACATGCTCGGCGAGGGCGGCGGCGGCGGCGTTGTCGGACTGCATGAGGGCGGCGTAAAGCAGGTCGCGCAGCGAGCACTGGTCGCCGGGCTGAAAGCCGACGCCCTGCGCGGCGCCGAGCGCGGCGATGCGGTCGGGGATGGTGGCGAGCTGGCCGAGGTCGGCCTTGCTGGCGGCGGCCCAGTCGAGGACGACCATGGCGGTGGCAATTTTCGTGAGGGAGCCGACCTGGAGCTTTCTCGTGGCGGCGCTTTGCTCGAGGATGAAGCCGGTGGTGCTGTCGCTGATGACGTAGGCGGCGGTCTGGGCGTGGGCGGCGGCGGCGAGGGCGAGCGAGGCGAGGAGTTTAACGAAATGCGGAAGGGCCATGGGCGAATGGGCGCGGAATCTAACGGGCGGGTGCGCGATGGCAAGCGGCCGCTACGTGCGCGGCGTGCGGGCGACTTGGATTTTCGGGAAGCCGCGCTTCACCGGGCGGTGGACGCGGCGCGCTTTGTTTTCGCCGAGCGCGAGGGCCATGAACTCAACCTGGCTGTGGCGCAGATCGGTGTCCTTTTTCCGCATGGGACGGACGTAGGTGCCGTCGGCGGTGAGGATGCTCGCCTTGCAATTGTCGGCGAGCTGGACGGCGAGAATCTGCGTGACGATGCGCTCTTTCAAAGCGGGGT
Source organism: Chthoniobacter sp. (assembly GCA_025352865.1). Classification (GTDB taxonomy): domain Bacteria; phylum Verrucomicrobiota; class Verrucomicrobiia; order Chthoniobacterales; family Chthoniobacteraceae; genus Chthoniobacter. Next base: position 2,719 of record JANXSB010000152.1, read on the forward strand.
CTTCAATGGGGAAGACGACTTCGATGCGGCGGAAAAAATTGCGCGGCATCCAGTCCGCGCTGCCGACGAGCACCTTCGGAGCGCCGCCGTTTTCAAAATAGAAAATCCGCGAGTGCTCGAGGAAACGCCCGACGATGGAGCGCACAGAAATGTGCTCGCTCACGCCCGCGACGCCGGGCCGCAGGCAGCAGATGCCGCGGACGATGAGGTCGATTTTCACCCCGGCCTGCGAGGCGGCGTAGAGCGCCACGATGAGATCCTGGTCCACGAGCGAATTCATCTTCGCGATGATCCGCGCGGGCTTTCCGGCCTTCGCGTTCGCGGCCTCGTGCTTGATGAGCGCGAGCATAGTCTCGTGCGTGGTGAAGGGCGAGATGATGAGTTTTTTCGCGCCCTGAAAATGGCTGATGCCGGTGAGGAGGTTGAAGAAATTCGTGGCGTCCTCGCCGAAGTCGGGCTGCGCGGTGAAGAGCGAGAGGTCGGTGTAAAGGCGCGCGGTGCTGGGGTTGTAATTGCCGGTGCCGAGGTGGACGTAGCGGCGCAGGCCGTCGTCATCGCGGCGGACGACGAGCGCAACCTTGCTGTGGACCTTGTAGTTCACGATGCCGTACACGACATGCACACCGGCCTCCTCCAGCCGCCGCGCCCACGCGATGTTGTTCGCCTCGTCAAAGCGCGCCTTCAGCTCGGTGACAGCGGTGACCTGCTTGCCATTGCGCACCGCGTCCATGAGCGCGCCGACGATGCGCGGGTCGCCGCCGGTGCGGTAGAGCGTCTGCTTGATGGCGAGCACCTGCGGGTCGGCGGCCGCCTGCTCGAGGAAATCGACGACGCTCGCGCTGAAACTTTCGTACGGGTGATGCACGAGCACATCGCGCTGGCGGATGACGGCGAAGAGATCGCTCTCGCCGCGAAACGCGGGCGCGGCGGGCGCGGTGAAAGGCTTGTCGCGCAGCTCGGGGGAGTGGTCGCCCTCGTAAATCGCCATGAGCCGCACGGGGTTGAGCGGGCCGTCGATGATGTAGAGGTCATCGTCGGTGAGTTCGAGAGTATCGAGGAGGTACTGGTAGATTTCGGCAGGACAGGCGGCATCGACTTCGAGCCGGACGGCTGCGCCTTTGCGGCGGTTGTGCAACTCGTTCTCCACGGCCTTGAGCAGGTTCGCGACATCGGCTTCGTCGAGGTAAAGCTCGCTGTTTCGCGTGACGCGGAAATGCCAGAAACCGAGAATTTTCGTCCCCGGAAAAAGGTCCGCGAGATAGTGGCCGATGAGGTAGCCGAGGTAGATGAAATCGCGCCGGTCATCCTCGCGCGGCAGGCGCACGAGACGCGGCAGTACACGCGGCACCTGCACCACGGCGAGGCGCCGCTGGGTCTCGCCGTTCCGCTCGATTTCGAGCTGCACCACGATGTTCAGCGACTTGTTCAGGAGCTGCGGAAAAGGGTGCGACGGATCGATGCCGAGCGGCGTGAGCACGGGCCGCACATTCGCGCGGTAATACTGCTCGACCCACGCACGGTCGGTGTCGTCGAGGTGCGCGTAATCGAGGAGATGGATTTCGTTTTCCGCGAGCGCCGGGAGCAGCTCCTCGCGCCAGCACCGGTACTGCTGCTCGACCATGGCATGCACCCGCTTGCGGATGGCGCGGAAGGTTTCGCTCGCCGTCTTTCCATCCACCGTGCGCTCCACCACATCGCTCTCGATCTGCTGCTTCACACCGGCCACGCGCACCTCGAAAAACTCATCGAGATTCGAGCTCGTGATGGTGAAAAA
>JANXSB010000155.1 GCA_025352865.1 Chthoniobacter sp.
GGCAGCGTGGGCATCATCATGTCGCAAAGAATCACCTCGAAATCGCTCGCCAGCACTTTGTGGACGCCCTCGACGCCATTGACCACGGCCTCGACCTCAAAGCCGCTTTCGCGCAGGAAGTCGGTCATGATCTCCCCAAACGCCGGGTCATCTTCGAGCAGCAGCACCTTCTTCAGCGCCTTCTTCGCAGAATCCGCCGACTCGTGGAGCCGGATGCCGGGAGGCATGGAGTCAGCGGGCGGCGCGATGGGTGCGGGGGCAAAATCGACGGTGGAGATATTGGAGGGCTGGCTCATAGGTCGTGGTGTTTGGCTCTGCTAGAAAGCAGCCCGTGTGCCCGACACCGCCCGGTCTTTTCCCGGAAAATCCGCCCGCCGCCCTACGTCTCCGAAACCTCCGGCGGCGTCAGCGTCGGCAGCATCCCCTCCTCCTCCACCACGAGCTGCAGCTTCGTCCCGCCCAGCCCCGGATTCGGCAGAAAGATCGTCAGTGCCGCGGCGATCAGCATGAAGACGCCGCCCGCCATCACCGCATGCACGAGATCTCCGCCGAGGAAATTTTTCACCAGCGGCCCGAAGGTCAGTGCCGCCAGAATCTCCGGCAGCACGATGAAGAAATTAAAGATACCCATATAGACTCCCACGCGCGCCGGCGGCAGCGCCCCAGCGAGCAGCGCATAGGGCATCGAGAGGATCGAGGCCCACGCGATTCCGCCGAGCCCCATCGCCACGAGCAGCAGCGTCTTCTGCTCCTCGCCGTGGATGAAGCCCACGCTCAGCAACCCCACCGCCCCACACACCAGACACACGGCGTGGATGAAGCGCCGATCCGCCGACCGCGCCAGCGCCATCAGCGCAAACGCCGCCGCAAAAGTCACCGCGTCCTTCACCGCATAGCACACTCCCGCCCACTCCGCGCCTGCCTGGAAAAGCGGCGAATCCTTGTCCGGCGCTCCGAAGACCACCGGCACCGCATTCGAGAAATGCAGCCACATGCAGAACAGCCCCAGCCAGGTGAAAAACTGCACCAGCGCGAGATGCTTCATCATCGCCGGCATCTCCCGCAGCGCGTCGCGGATTTCCCCCGCCATGTGCGCCACGCCCCGCCGCTCCGCGATCTCCCGGCGAAACTCCGCCAGATTCTCGGGCGGATATTCCTTTGACGTAAAAACCGTCCACAGCACCGCCCCGAGGAAAGCCGCACCGCCGATATAAAACGACATCCGCACATTCAGCGGAATCTCACTGCCCCCACCTGTCCCGCTCTCCACCCCGCCCCAATGCTTCAGCATCCATGGCATCATCGACGCCGCCACCGCGCCGATGCCGATGAACACACTCTGCATCGTGAACCCCGTCGCCCGCTGCTCCTCCGGCAGCTTGTCCGCCACGAAAGCGCGGAACGGTTCCATCGAGACATTGATCGAAGCGTCGAGAATCCACAGCAGCCCCGCCGCCATGTAAAACTTCGCCCGATGCGGCATCAGCCACTCCGCGAGAGCGCCGGCATTGGGCATCAGCAAAAGCGCGAGCGAACTCAAAATCGCACCCGCGAGAAAATACGGACGCCGCCGGCCGAGCGGCCCCCACGTCCGGTCGCTCATCGCGCCAATGATCGGCTGCACGATGAATCCCGTCAGCGGCGCGGCCAGCCACAGCATCGCGATCTGCTCATCGCGCGCCCCGAGATATTTGTAAATCGGGCTCATGTTCGCCATTTGCAAACCCCAGCCAAACTGGATTCCCATGAACCCGAAACTCATGTTCCAAATCTGCCAGAACGAAAGACGCGGACGGTAGGTGGTATTCATCGGGAGAAAAGGGAAGCGCGCGACCTTGCCCGCGCCCGCGTCCAGCGGCAAATCCAAAGTAGCTTGGACTTCAGCTCGCAGTCCCCGCCGCTCTTTGGGCGAAAGTCCAAGCTACTTTTTCCGCCGCTCCATCTGCCCGATCTTCCGTGCCGGCCCGAGCGGATGCAGGCCCACAGTCACCGTCAGATCCGCTCCGTCTCCGTCCTCCCATTTGTTCGCCACGATTCCATCCGGCGAGCCCTTCGCCACGCGATGCTCAAAAATTGCGCCGGTCACCGCATCAATCACAATCGGCCCGAGGCCCAAAAAAACGTTGGCCTCCGCATTGCCATTTAAGCCCCGCTCCAACGGCAGTTCATACGGCACAAAACCCGCCATTTCCAAACGCACCCTATGCACACCCCACCGGCTCATTCGCACCGTCACCGGCGTCTGCCCGAGTGGTTGGCGATTGAGAAAAACCTGCGCTCCCGCCGGTTTGCTCTTCACCCGGATCGTTTGCGTCGGCCCATTCACCAGCGTCGCGCATCCCGGATACAGAATTTGCGCCAGCGGCAAAACCGACAGCGCGAGCAGCACCGCAAGCAGACGCCGCGACGTTTTCATAAAATCTCCCCAGCCTACCAGCCCGCGCCTTTCGTCTCCGTCTTCACGCGCAGGAGAAACATATTCGACGTGATGTAGAGCGAAGTCCCGCCGTCGCCCCACGCGCAGTTACCCGTCGGCTGGCCGGTCTGGATCGTGCCGAGATGCTTCCCCTCGGGCGAAATAATCAGCACACCGTTCGGCCCGGTCGTCCACACATTGCCCGCGCGATCCACCTTCATCCCGTCCGGCAGCCCAGGCCCGGTTTTCGTCAGCGGCGCGGCGTCGAAAAAAACACGGTGCTTCCCGAGCGTGCCGTCGGCGTTCATCTCGTAGGCGTGGATGAGCGGCGCTTTCGGATCGCTGACGCCCACGTAGAGCGTCTTTTCGTCCGGCGAAAAGGCGAGTCCGTTCGGAAAAGTCAGTTCGTCCGTGAGCAGCGTCACCTTCCCGCCCGAGATGCGATAGACGCCGCTGAATTTCAGTTCCTTGATCGGCGAATCATTCCCGCCCGCGAGTCCGTACGGCGGATCGGTGAAAAGGATGTCGCCGTTTTTCGCGATGATGAGGTCGTTCGGACTGTTGAATTTTTTCCCGTCGTAACGATCTGCGAGCGGCGTCTGCGTGCCGTCCTTCTCGATCCGCGCCACGCGCCGCATCCCGTGCTGGCAGAGCACCAGCCGGTTCTCCGCATCGCGCGCCAGACCGTTCGAGCCCGGCTCGCGGAATTCCTTCGTCGATTCCATCCCGCCGCTCGGCTTGAGAAAGACGCGCGCCGTCGTCGTGCCCGGCGTCCATTGGTAAATCATGTTTTCCGGCACATCCGAAAAAAGCACCACCCCATCCTTCCACACCGGCCCCTCCGACCAGTGGAACCCTTCCGCCACTTTCTCCACCTCCGCGTCCGGCGCGATCAGCGCATCGAGCGCCGGATCGAGCCGCTGGATTTTGCCGATCAGCACCGGATCCGCCGCACCGGCGGCGAGAGCAAAAATGGGGGCGAGGAAAAGCGGGAGGAGACGTTTCATGCGGCGCAGTCTGCACACCCCGCGCAGCCTCGCGCAAGTCACGACTCAGGTTTCAAGTTTCAGGTTTCAGGTTTCCAACAAACTCGACACCGCACCGCCCGCCCGCGCATTTTTCCCCGATGCCCGTCCCGCTCCTCGATCTCCGCCGCCAGTACGCGCCGCTCAAAACCCAGTTCCTCGCCGCGATGGAAGCCGTCGCCGATTCCCAGGCCCTCATCCTCGGCCCGCGCACCGACGCGTTTGAAAAGGCCGTCGCCGACTACTGCGGCGTGCCCCACGCCATCGGCTGCTCCAGCGGCACCGATGCGCAATTACTCCTCCTCATGGCCCTCGGCATCGGCCCCGGCGATGTCGTCCTCACCACGCCCTACACCTTCTTCGCCACCGCTGGCTGCGTCGCCCGTCTCGGCGCACGTCCCGTCTTTGTGGACATCGATCCCGCCACTTTCAACATCTCCATCCCCGCCCTCAAAGCCGCTCTGGAACAGCATCCGCGGACCAAAGCTATCATCCCCGTCCATCTTTTCGGCCAGTGCGCCGACATGGCCACCATCCTCGACCTCGGCAAAACGCATGGCATCCCCATCCTCGAAGACGCCGCCCAGGCGTTCGGCGCGCGGCACCCGCTCGGCCACGCCGGCACACTCGGCGAGGCCGGCTGGTTTTCCTTTTACCCTACGAAAAACCTCGGCGCATTCGGCGACGCCGGCATGGTCGTCTGTCACGATGACGCCCTCGCCGCGAAGATGCGCGCCCTCCGCAATCACGGCATGGAGCCGCGCTACTTCCACCCGCTCATCGGCGGCAATTTCCGCATCGACGCCATCCAGTCCGCCATCCTCCACATCAAGCTCCCGCACCTCGACACCTGGAGCACCGGACGCCGCGACCGCGCCGCATTTTACCGCCGCGAAATGGAACGCGCCGGCCTCCTCGCGCACCTCACCCTGCCCGCCGAAAGCTGGCCCGGCGGCGAGCTGCGCCACATCTACAATCAGTTCATCATCCGCACCCAGCGGCGCGACGCCCTCCGTGCGCACCTCACCGCCCGCGGCATCGGCACCGAGATCTACTACCCGCTCCCGCT
>JANXSB010000166.1 GCA_025352865.1 Chthoniobacter sp.
GGAGGCAAACGGCAGCGCGCGGCCGTGAATAAAGTGTGCGCCGTGCGCCTGCACGAAATACGGGAAGCGGCTGGAGCAGCCGAAGCCCGCGATGGTGGTGATTTTTTCGTGCCAGATTTTGCGCTTTTCAATCAGCTTGAAATAGAGCGCGAGCACGGAGAAGTCGCCACAGCCAGGGCACCACGTCGGGTGGTCGGCGGCGGTGTCCTTTTTGGTGAGGGCCTTGCGGTCGGCGTCGAGGAGGTCGGGGACAGGGATGCCGGCGGCGGTGGTGCGTGGGAGTGGGGCGGTGAGGGTGCTCATGGTAGAAAAGTGGAGGGTCTTAATCGTAATCCTAATCGTAATCTTAATCGGCGGCTTGAAGCCGCAATGGGCAAGGTGGAGGGATTACGATTACGATTAAGAGTAAGATTACGATTGAGAGGAGTTGTTACTTGGTGGCGGTTAGCACGCGCTGGAGGATTTCTTTTACTTTCCAAGTAAGACCGTCGGTCTTCGTGACGGAGCGGATGCGCGGGTCGCAGTAGCGGGCGCGGAGGATGGAGGCGAGCTGGCCGTGGCCGTACAGGCCCTCGTCGTTCAGCTCGACGACGACGACGTGGGTGAAGGCTTCGAAGATTTTTTCGAGGCCGTTGGGCAGCGGGTTGAGGTGCTTGAGGTGAAGCCCGGAGATGGCTTCGCCGTGTTTGCGGGCCTGCTTCACGGCTTCCTCGATCGGCCCTTTGCTGGAGCCCCAACTGACGAGCAGGACATGACCTTCACTCGCGCCATAGACCTGCGGCACTGGAATTTCCTCGGCGAGTTTGCGGAGCTTGTTGCGGCGCTTGGCGTTCATCTGCGTGTGCAGTTTGCCGGAGCCCGTGGGGTGGCCGAGTTCGTCGTGCTCGAGGCCGGTGACGACGGGATATTTTCCACTCGCGACGCGCGTGCCGGGCGCGATGTGGCGGGTGACGCCGTCGGCCGGGGCGAGGTCGTAGGGCTTGTGATCGGCGACGGGTGAAAGGTCGGGCGAGATGTCCTGGCAGACGTTTTCGAGGTCGGGGCACGGGAAGGCTTCGATGCGCGAGGCGATGCCTTGGTCGGAAAGGATGAAGACGGGCGTGGAGTATTGGCGCGCGATATTCACGGCCTCGATGGCGGTGTAAAAGCAATCCTCGACGCTGGCCGGCGCGAGGACCACGCGCGGGCTGTCGCCGTGCCCGCCGAAGCACGCGATGTTCAGGTCGCTCTGCTCGACGTTCGTCGGCATGCCGGTCGAAGGCCCGCCGCGCTGCACATCAACAATTACGACCGGCACCTCGGCCATGCTGGCCCAGCCAAGCGCTTCCGTTTTCAAAGAAATGCCCGGCCCGCTCGATCCCGTGACGGCCACGCGCCCGCCGTAGCTCGCGCCAAGCGCCATCGAGACGGCGGCGATTTCGTCCTCGGTCTGGACGAAGGTGCCGCCGTATTTCGGCAGTTCGCGGCGGAGCAGTTCCATGATGTCGCTCCACGGCGTGATCGGGTAGCCCGCGCCGAAACGCACGCCCGCGGCAATGAGCCCGAAGGCCAGTGCCTCATTGCCGCTCATCACCACCTGCGCCTGCCCGGTGTGCTCGGCGTGCTGAAACTGGAAGCTTTCCCACAAGCCCTGCACTTGATGGCCGTAGCCAGAATTGAAACACGCGAGCGCGTTTTCCACGACCGTCGGATCCTTTCCGCCAAAGCGTTCCTCGATCAGCTTCGTGAGCTTCGGCACGTTGAGATTGAAGACGCGCGCGATGAGCCCGAGCGCATAAATGTTCTTCCCCTTGTCGCGCCCGGTGCCGCCGATGGCCTCGACGGTGAGCGAAGAAATCGGCACGCCGACGTGATGATACGAGCCGAGCAGTTCCTCGTCCGGTTTCACATGATCGGAGTCGTAAAGGACGATGCCGCCGCGCTTCAGCGAGCTGATGTGATTCGCGTAGCTGTGGTCGTAAAAGCAGAGCAGCACGTCGGCCTCATCGCCGGCGCTGAGCACCTCGCCGGAGCCGATGCGGACTTGGAAAATGGACGGCCCGCCGGAGATCGTGGAGGGGATCGTCATGAAGGTCATCACCTCCTGCTCGCTGCGTCCGGCGAGCCGCGCGAGGAAGCCGCCGATGGCCTGGATGCCGTCCTGGGAATTGCCGGCGATGCGGATGACGGCCTCGTGAATGGTGGAGATTTTCGGACTTTGTCCCGCTGGGGGGATGACTGCGGATTCGCTCATGATGTGGGGTGAAAATGGAAACGCCGCCGGTTCGTCAGGACGCACCGCCCGGCGCTATGCGGGGTGAATTTCGCGGGAGCGTAACATCGGTCGCGCGGCGGTCAATGCGGGGAAATCTTCGCGGTGCGCGAAATGGGACTTGTCGCTGCCGGGCCTTTTGGGCACACCACTCCGCGCCTTTCCCCGCGCGGATTTTTTCCCGAAAAACGGGCGCGCTGCGGGAGGGCCAACCCCGCAAAAAATCCATGAGCACTCATTCACTCCCCAAACTGCACAACGCCATGTGGCCCGGCCTGGTGGGCAAAGGCACCGGCGAAGGCCAGGAACCGCCGATCAGCCTCGAACACATGCTCGACCTTACCGCCGCGGCGAATGTCGGCGGACAGAAATTCGAGGGCATCGACTACTTCCTTTTCCTCCCGCACACGAATCCCGAGGCGAGTGACGACGAATTGATGAAGATCGCCGATCTCATCGCGGGCAAAGGTTTCAACGTCGGCTCGCTGGTCGCGCCGGTGTGGGGCGGGACGGTCGGCGACTCCGCGATGGGCGACGCGGCTCAGCGCGCGAAATTTCTCAGCGCGGTGAAAATGGCCTGCCGAATCGCGGGCATCTTTAACAAGCATGGCGTGCGCAAGTATGGCGTCATCCGCATCGACTCCGCAGAGTTCGGCGTGAACAAGTGGGGCGAGAATCCCACGGCCAACACCGCGCGGATCGCGGAGACTTTCAGCGAAGCGGGAAAGATCGCCGAGCAGCACGGCGAGCGGCTCGCGGCTGAGGGCGAGATTTGCTGGGCGGGCATGCACTCGTGGAAAGACATGCTCGACCTCCTCGAAGCCGTGGGCCTGCCGAAGACCGTCGGTTTCCAAGCCGACCTCGCGCACACCTATCTTTACCTCCTCGGCTACAACGCGCCCGAGCACGCGCTCGTGAAGGAAGGCTATACCGCCGCCGAGTTTTACGCCGCGTACGAAAAGATGACCGACAAGCTGCGTCCATGGACGATGGATTTTCACGTCGCGCAAAATGACGGCGAAGTGCATGGAGCCGGCGACCACGACAAGACCGGCAAGCACTGCCCTGCCGACGATCCGAACGGCAAACTCGACATCGTGAAATGCGCCGGCTACTGGCTCAAAGACGCCGCCGCCCGCGGCATCCAGCACATCTGCTGGGACGGCTGCATGTTCCCGAATGCGAAGCTCGAACAGGCGCAGACTTGGAACGCGATTCTCGACGTGATGATCAAAGTCCGCGCCGCCCACGGCTGGTAACTCCATTAACTCTCAACTCTCAGCACCTACTTTCCATATGGCAAAAAAGACCCTCAACATCGGCATCGTCGGCTACGGCTTCATGGGCCGCACGCACGCGAATGGTTATCACAATGCGGCGAAGTTTTTCGACACGCCGCTCGTCCCTGTCCTCAAGGCCGCGTGTGGTCGCGACGCGACCAAGCTCAAAGCTTATGCGGACAACTGGGGCTTTGAATCGACCGAGACGGATTGGAAAAAACTGGTCAAGCGCGCGGACATTGACGCCATCGACATCGTCACGCCAAATGACTCGCACGCCGAAATCGCCATCGCCGCCGCGCGCGCGGGCAAGATGGTGCTGTGCGAAAAACCGCTCGCGCTCAACGGCGCGCAGGGCGAGGAAATGGTGCGCGAAATCGAGAAAGCCGGCGTCCCAAATACTGTCTGGTACAACTACCGCCGCGTCCCCGCGGTCTCGCTCGCGAAGCAGATCATCGACTCCGGCAAGCTCGGGAAAATCTTTCACTACCGCGCGAACTTTCTCCAAGACTGGACGATCAGCGCCGATCTTCCGCAAGGCGGTGCCGGCCTCTGGCGGCTCGATGCGAAAGCCGCAGGCAGCGGTGTGACGGGCGACCTGCTCGCGCACTGCATCGACACCGCGCTGTGGCTCAACGGCTCCATCGTGGATGTCAGCGCGATGACCGAGACTTTCATCAAAGAGCGCAAGCACACCCTCACAGGCAAAATGCAGCCGGTGAAGATCGACGACGCCGCGATCTTCTTCGGCCACTTCGCCAATGGGTCGCTCGCGCTTTTCGAGTCCACCCGCTACGCGCGCGGCCACAAGGCGCTCTACACCCTCGAAATCAACGGGGCCAACGCCTCGATCCGCTGGGATCTGCACGACCTGCATCGCCTCCAGTTTTTCGACCATAGCGACGAAGGCATCGTCCGTGGATGGCGCTCGATCCATGTCTCCGACAGCGATCAGCCTTACATGAAAAACTGGTGGGTGCCCGGTTTGCAAATCGGCTACGCGGAAAGCTTCACGCACCAAGTCGCGGACTTCCTCAAAGCCGCCGCCGCGGGCAAGTCGCTGCCGCCGACTTTCCGCGACGCGCTCGAGACCCAATACGTCTGCGACGCCGTGCTCAAAAGCGCGAAGACCAAGAAGTGGGAGAAGGTCAAACGCGCCGCCGCGCCGAAGAAGGCGAAGAAGTAGGACCAACGCTTTTGAAAACCGGACGTTCCTTGGAACGGGAGGCTCATCGGAAATTTGAGCGATGTCAGGCTTCGGACCCGCCTGGCCCAGTCTGTTCCCTTGATCGTCAGCTACCAGTCTCGGCCACCTTCTCCAGCACCACCATCCACCCCGCCACATCCTGCGCGCCTTCCTTGCGCACCGTGATCTCCCGCACGTGGACTTCGGCGAATTGGTGCTTCCGCGCCAGCTCCCGAATGTAGCCCAGCGAATGCGCGAAACGCACCTTCGAGTGCAGCGCGAAACCTTCGCCGTCGTGCCGTTCCAGCGAGAAGGCGAAAAGGCCGCCGTCGCGCAGGGTGCGGGCGGCGGCGGGGAAGACCTCGCCCAGGTCGCCCACATAGACAAACATGTCGCCGGCCAGAATCAGATCGAAGCTGCCCTCCGCGTCCCGCATCGCCTCCGCGACATCGCCGGTAATGATCCGGTCGTAGATGCCCCTGGCGGCGGCCTTCGCGATCATCCGGGGCGCGAGATCCACGCCGGTCATGCTCCTGGCCAGCGGGCGGAATTGCACTCCGCACAGCCCGGTCCCGCACCCGAGGTCCAGAATGTCGAACTGCCTCCCCGGTGCCACGGCGACGACCGTTTCGAGGAATAGCTCCGGCACGCGATAGCCGAGCTGTCCCACCAGATGCTCGTCAAACCGGTCCGCATATTCGTCGAACAGCTTCCGCACGAAGCTCACCGGGGAGGTGGTCGTGCCGCGGGCTCCCGTCAATGCGGCCAGCAGATGCTGCAAATCCGGCGAGTCCGGTTTCAATGCGAGGGCGCTGCGATACGCGGCGAGCGCTTCCTCCAGCCGGCCTTGGGCGTTCAGCGTGTCGCCCAGATTGGTGAAGGCGTCCACGTCATCCGGTCCCGCGCCGAGCGCGGCGCGAAAGGCGGCGATGGCTTCCTCCGGCTGCCCTTTGGCCTTCAGCGCGAGGCCCAGATTATTCCAGGCCGCCGCGTAGTCCGGCTGGAGTTGCAGCGCCGCGCGGTAGGCGGCGATGGCCTCGTCCGCCTGTCCCGCGTGGCTCAGGGCGATGCCGGCGTTGTAGTGCGCTTCGGGAAAGTCGGGCCGCAGCGCGATGGCCTCGCGATACGCCGCGATGGCCGCATCCGGCTCTCCCTTTTCCCGGAAGGCATTGCCGAGATTGTAGTGCGCGCCGGCATTGCCCGGCCGGAGCGCGATGGACTGACGATACGCGCCAATCGCCTCGTCCAGCCGTCCCTGGCTGCTCAGGGCCGCACCCAGATTGCTGTGCGCCTCGGCGTGATCGGGCTGGAGGGCGAGCGCCTGGCGATACGCAGCCACGGCTTCGTCGAGTCGTCCCGCGTCCTTGAGCGCATTGCCGAGATTGGAATGGGCCTGCGCATAGCCGGGCTGGAGCGCGATGGCCGCACGATACGCGGCGATGGCTTCCTCCGCCCGCCCCTGGCCTCGCAGGACGATGCCGAGATTGTTGTGCGCTTCGGGAATATTCGGATCGAGCGCGAGCGCGCGACGATACGCCGCGATGGCCTCCTCCGGCTGGCCGGCGGCGCGATGCACCTCGCCGAGATTCGAGTGGAAGTCCGCCACGCCCGGTGCCACCGCGATGGCCTGCCCGATCAGCTCCGCCGCGACATCATTCCGCCCCACCTGATGCGCGAGCACCCCCAGCATGTGCAGCGCATCGGCCTGGCGCGGCTCCACCGCCAGCACCTGCCGGTAAATCGCCTCCGCCTCCGCCAG
>JANXSB010000190.1 GCA_025352865.1 Chthoniobacter sp.
GGCGGGAGCCATCGCGGCGCTGCTCGGCTGCGCGGCGGGTGCGGAGGCGGGCACGCAGTACTGGGACGTGAACGGCGCGGCGGCGGGTTTCGGCGGGACGGGAAACTGGGATCTGACGACGCTGAACTGGAATGACGCGACGGGCACCGGCACGCCGGTGAAGTGGGACAACCTGGCGGTGAGCGACGCCATTTTTCAAGGCACGCCGGGCGTGCTGACGATCACGGTGGCCGGTCTCCAGGCGCGCAGTCTGACTTTCAATGTGGGCGGCTTCGAGATCGCCGGGAGCCTGGCGGCACCGCTGAATGTGCAGACCGGTTCGATCATCAGCGTGGTGAATGCGGCGGACACCGCGACGATCAGCGCGCCCATCGTGACGACGACGGGCTTTGACAAACAAGGTGCAGGCACGCTCGTGCTCAGCGGGGCAAACACCTACAGCGGGCAGACCTCGGTCACGGCGGGGACGCTGAAAGCGGGATCGACGACGGCGTTCTCGGCCTCGTCCGTTTACTTCGTGAGCGGAGCGCTTGATCTCGGCGGCTTCTCCAACTCGGTCGGGTCGCTCCTGGGACTTGCCGGCGGGTTTGTGCAAAACAACGGGGCTGCCCCGGCGACGCTGACCACGGGCGGCAATAACCTCGACGCGAGTTTTCAAGGAGTGATCCGCGATGGCACCGGCGGCGTGAGCGCGCTGGGGATTACGAAGGTCGGGACGGGGCGGCAGACCTTCACGGGGGCCAATACCTACACGGGGGACACGCTGCTGCAGGAAGGCACTCTTTTCTCGGATGTGTCTCCCGCAGGCGGTACCAATAAGGCATTTGGCACCGGCACCCTGGTCATCTCCGGCGGAACAACCCTCGGCAGTACGCTTGATGGCGAGGTCATCCCGAATAACATCAAGGTGCTCGGAAACTTCACGGTCGTGGCGGGTCAGCCGTCGCCGAACGACCTCTTCCTCACCGGCAACATCGACCTTAACGGCGGTACCCGGACGATCACCGGCTCCACCACTCAGGGACAGATCAACATGCTGGGTGCCATCAGCAACGGCGGAGTGACTTTCAACAGTCCTGTGAATTACACGGCCTTTGGTTATGGCAATCACTCGGGAGTCGATGTGGCAAATACTTACACCGGCCTGACGACGGTTAACAGCAACTCATTCCTCGTGCTGGACAAAGTGCTGCCGGGCGGCGCGACCGACGGCGCGGTCGCGGGCGATGTGCTGGTGAATGTGGGCGGTTCCGTGGATTACATCTCAACGCCGGATCAGATAGCCGACACGGCGAACGTGACGCTGCACGGCAACGGTCTGAACATCGGACAGCAGTTTGCCGCGTTCGAGATGCGCAATCATAGCGATACGATCGGCGGACTTTTCGGCGATGGCACCGTAGGTCTCGGCAACGCGACGCTAACAGTGGGCAAGGGTAATTTTACTGGCGTAATACAGCAAGGCAGCGTTGGTGCCGCATTGGACGGAAAGCTCACGAAAAACACCACTGGCACCCTCACTCTTGGCGGGACCAATACCTATACCGGCAAGACCATCGTCGCTGGCGGCATCCTTGATGTTACGGGCAGCATCGCGAGCACGGTCATCAATGTTACCGGCGGAGACTTTATCGCCGGGAAAAGCGGGGCGATCCCGGTGGCGGCGGCGGTGACGGTTTCGTTGGGTGCGGGCTTTGAGTATCATGCAGTGGCTAATACGCCGCTGGTGGTTGGCTCGCTGGCTTTGACCAGCGGCGCGGGTACGACCATCGGTGGGTCCATCGGTTCCACGCTGACGGGCGCGGCGATCAATGTGACCGGCAATGTAACTCCAGCGGCCGGGCCGATTAAGGTGAATGTCTTTGGCGTCAATGGCATCACCACGGGTGCGGCCGGGACTTACACCTTGCTGACCGGTGGTGCGGGCAGCACCTTGGGCAATCCCACTTATACCTTGGGCACAGTCTATAACGCCACGAACTTCAAGGTCACCGGGGTTTCTTCCACGGCCACGACTGTTACGGCAACGATCGCCGCGGCGACGCCGCTGACCAGCGCCTTCTGGGTGGGCGGGCTGAGCGGCAGTCCGAATGTCTGGGCGGCATCCAATGGCACGACGGCGAGCAACTGGGCTTCGGACGCTGGTGGCACGCCCACGCCGCTTGTCCCCGGCGCGGGCACGGATGTCTTTTTTTCCTCGACCGCCGCGCCCGCCGACCCCGGCAGCATGACGCTCGGCGCGACCATGTCCATCGCCAGCCTCACGATCAATGCGCCGGCCTCGCCGGAGACGCGGGCGGTGAAACTGAATGACGACGGAGGTTACACCCTCACGCTCGCGGGCGCGGGCGGCATTAACATCAATGCCGGCGCGGGTGCTGTGACCCTCAATCCCGCACTGATCCTCGGTGCCAGTCAGACGTGGACGAACAACTCCGCCAACCTGTTCACAGTCGGTGGCAATGTGAACAATGGAGCCAGCGACCTGATCGTGACTGGCACTGGCGACACCACCCTCACCGGTGTCATTGGCAATGGCTCGGGCGGACTAACGAAAAACGGTGCCGGCACCCTGACCGTTACCAACCACAATACCTACACCGGTGATACTTTCCTGAATGCGGGTTCCCTCTTCGCCAACGAGCCGGCTCCGGTAATCGGGGTATATGTCCCAGGCATCCAAGTTTTTGGCCTCGGCACGCTCCACATTGCCGACGGCACCACGCTGGGTAGCACTGTCAATTTCGAGCGCATTCCCAATCTGGTGCAAGTCACCGGCAATTTCACGATCGCCGCACCTGTGGATACCATCAATCCGACGCCCACAGCTACTAACATCGGCCTGTTTGGCGATATTGATTTGCAGGGGGCGAACCGGACTATTACCGGCACCACCCCCGGCGGGGTGATCGCCTTGTTTGGTGCCATCAGCAATGGCGGCCTCAATCTCGTCAACGCGGCTCCAGCCAGCTTTACCTTCTTCGCTTATGGCAAACGCGACGGCACCGATGTGGCCAATTCGTACACCGGCCTCACTGCGGTCAATAGCGGCGTCCTGCTCTCATTGGAAAAAGTGCTGCCCGGCGGTGGCATTGATGGCGCGATCGCGGGCAACGTGCTGGTGAATGCGGGTGGTTCCGTGGCTTACTTTGAATCGAACCAGATCGCCAACACGTCCGCGATCACGGTTCACGGCACAGGTTTCACTGACCTGACCGGCGTCCATTTCGCGGCACTGGAACTCCACAGTAATAGCGATACCATCGGATCGCTCTCTGGCGACGGCACCGTGGGCCTCGGCTCCGGCACCCTCACCGTCGGCGCGGGCAGTTTCAGTGGCGTGATCGGGGACGGCGTTTTCGGCGTGGGCGGCCAGCTCACCAAGAACACGACCGGCACCCTCACGCTCAGCGGCGCGAACACTTTCACCGGCAACACGAACATCAACAATGGCACCCTCGTCCTCAACGGCTCGCTGCAAAGCCCCGCGGTTTTCGTGAATTTTTCCGGCACGCTCATGGGCATCGGCACGGCGGCTCACAATGTCATCAATGCCGGCGTCTTCAGCCCCGGCAATTCGGCGGGCACCTTCCACATCGGCGGAAATTTTGTCCAGACCGGTGCGGGCACCACGGTCATCGAAATCGCGGGTGCCGCCGCCGGCGCGCACGACCTTATCGCCGTGGGCGGACAGGCGGTGCTCGATGGCAGCCTGCGGCTGGTGAAGCTGGGCAATGCGCGGCTGAAAGTCGGCGACAAGATTCCGTTCCTCACCGCACAGGGCGGTGTTAGCGGGCAGTTTGCCAAAGTGGAGAATTCTTTTGTCACCGGAACCATCGTCAATGCGAACGTGATCTATAGCGCCAATGAGGTGGATCTCGTCCTCCAGCGCGGTTCCTATGCCACGCTCAACTCGCTGATGAAGCTCACGCCGAACCAGAAAAGCGTGGGCACCGAACTCGACCATGTGGCCGCCGAGCGCAGTGAGAAAAAGCTCATCGACTTTCTCGATAACGAACCGATCGCGAACCTGCCGCGTGACTTCGACCTCATCGCCGCCGAGGAACTCCAGTCCGTTTACACCATCGGCTTTTCCCAGGCCAATGTGCAGACCGCGAACCTCCAGCGCCGCATGGACGACATCCGCTCGGGCCGCACGGGCTTCAGCGCCGAGGGGCTGTCCGTCTCCGGCACCGGCGAGCAGGAGCACGCCGCCGCGCTGCCCGCCATGCCGCCGCTCGCGGGCGTGAACGGCCCGACCGGCACGGGCGGCAAGGAACTGCGCGCGCCGGAAACCCCGGCGGCTCCGAGCGCCCCGGCGGACCCGCGTTTCGGCGCGTTCATCACCGGCGTCGGCGAATTTTCCCGCGTGAGCGAAACCACCAACGCCAAAGGCTACACCCTCGCCACCGGCGGCTTCACGCTCGGCGTGGATTACCGGCTCACGCCGCAGGTCACCGTCGGCCTCAATACCGGCTACGCCCGCAGCGGCGCGGACCTCGCCAATGGCGGGCGCGTGACCGTGGATGGCGCGAAGCTCGGCGCATACGCCACGTATTTCGACGAGGGCTTCTACGTGGATGCCGCCGTGCAGGGCGGCTACAACAGCTACGACACCCGCCGCACCGCGCTCCAAGGCACCGCGACCGGCAGCACCACCGGCGG
>JANXSB010000205.1 GCA_025352865.1 Chthoniobacter sp.
GTGGCGGACTGTTTCAAATTTCGGCACAAGATCGGCCTCGATGTGGCCCTCGAAGCCCTGCGCGAAACTTGGCGCGCGCGGCGCGCCACGATGAAAGACCTGGAGCACTATGCGCGGGTTGACCGCGTGGCCAAAGTGATGCGCCCTTATTTTGAAAGCCTGACATGAAACCCGAACCCAAACGGAATCTTCCGGCCTCCGTTCGGCAACGGCTGCTCACATTGAGCGAGCGCCGCAAAGAGCCCTTTGACCTCGTGCTCGTGCGCTATGGCATTGAGCGGCTGCTTTACCGCCTCAGTCGCTCGCCTCACGCGGAAAAATTCCTGCTGAAGGGCGCAATGCTGTTCGCGATCTGGTCGGACGGAACCCATCGGCCCACCCGTGATGTGGACCTTCTCGGCTCCGGCCCGCATGACGACGAGACGTTAAAAACGATCTTCACGGAGCTGTGCCGCCTCGAAACCGAGCCGGACGGCCTCACCTTCCTGCCCGAGAGTGTAGCGGCTGCACCGATTCGCGAGGAAGCCGCCTATCCCGGAACGCGTGTCACCTTGGAAGCGCGACTGGAAAGCGCCCGGATTCGGGTGCAGGTGGACATCGGATTCGGTGATGTCGTCACACCCGCGCCGGAAGAAATCACATTCCCGGCGCTGTTGGATTTCCCCGCGCCGCACCTCCGGGCGTATTCGATCTATACCGTCGTGGCCGAAAAGCTCGAAGCGAGTGTTCGGCTGGGCGAAGCAAACACGCGAATGAAGGACTTTTTCGATCTTTGGTTTCTCAGCCGGAAGTTCGCCTTTGAAGGCGAGCTACTGAAGGACGCCATAACCCGGACTTTCGCCCGCCGCGAAATGCCCTTGCCGGCGACGGTGCCCGTCGCGCTGACCCCGGAGTTCGCTGCACTAAAAGCCGCTACGTGGGCCGTCTTCATCCGCCGTAATGCTCTCACGCCCGTTGAAATGGCTGCAACGTTGGACGCCATCTGCGCTTTCGCGTGGCCCGTGATGGCGGCGGCGGCAAAAGCGTTCCATGAAAACTGGGCTCCCGCGACAGGCTGGCATCTGCCTGTAAAATAGCATTTGGCGCGAGGGCGGTAGTTCTTGGCCCGCACGGATGGAAAGGAACCGAGGCCCCGTCGGGGTATTAGGACGATTGGCGAACTTCGATACCTGCGCGCGGATCGCCTACTAATTCCAATACGCGAAATGCGGGACTTCCGTTCATAGCCTCCACTCGGGAAAATTTTGCGCGCAGATGGCGAACGAGCGACCAACTGGCGGTTGTGATGACAAGGCGGAAAGGTAGCGGATGAGAGTTTGTTTCGGCTACCATTGCCCTAAGCGTATCGAAAAAAGCGACCCGATTCAGGTCATCCAGGTGCGCGAGTGGCTCGTCCAAAATAAAGGTGCCACGTTCCCTCCGTGCGCGGGCTAAGAAGATGGAAAGAGCCAAGTCTTGGCGCTGACCCTGGCTCATTTCAACAGCGGATAGATCTTGCGCATCGACCAGTTGGCCAAGCCAGCGCAGGACATTGCGGTTTGGATTGTCGTCCACACCGATGCTATCGATGAAGGGATTACCCTGTGTGCGGAGGTAGAATGAAGAAATCGCTCGCAGTAAGGGGCGGATTTGCGTGCTGAGGAGGCGATTCAGATGCTGTTCCTCAGCCTCAATAGCTGAGTCGAGCTTCGTCCGGAGTAGTTCAACGCGGAGCAACGCGGCGTGCTCGTTCTTATTAGCCGCAATGGCCTTTCCGGCTTCGCTGCGGTCGGCTTCGTCTCGCATCGCCTGCTCGGCGAGTGCGAGGTGCTGCTCGGCTTGGGCAAGGCGCTCGGCAAATGTGGAAATTTGCTCGAAACGCTGTTGTTGGAAAGCGGCAGCCCGAACCAGCGCGGACGAATCGAGCGGTTCGGTTGAGATTGCGCGCCACGCTTCTTCGACGCTTTCGATCTTCTTTTTCGCGTCGTCGGCGTTCTTGGCTAAAGGCGTGAATGACTCTTGTTGGTGACGAATTGACGCGTCGAGTGTTGCGAGTTTGGCGCGGCGCTCTTCGGCAGATCGATTCGCTTGTTCGGTCTGTGCGCGAAGCGCTTCGATCTGTTTTTGTGCGAACAAGATTTGTGCTTCAATATGGTGGAAGCGCTCATCAAGTGAGGGGTCCGAGGCCAGTAATGCGGTGAGGCCAGAGTCGGCGGGCAAAGCGGCGCGCAAGTTTTGTGCTACGACATTTAGGTCAGAATGCCACCGTTCCACTTCCTCGGCTCGAGCAGTGAGATGTTCAGCAAGCTTTTGTGCAGCGGTGACGGATTCTTCCGCTACTCGGACCCGGCTACCGACTACCTCGGCGGCGTCGGCTCGCGCGAAGAGCTGTTCATCGAATCCGCGTTCCTTTGCGTTGACGAGGAAACGCGCAAACGCGGCCTTCTGCACCGTAAGTTTTTTCTCAAGCTCCAAAAGTTGCCGCCTCCGCTCCGTAATGGTAGCGGCACTAGCGCGAAGCTCCGCGACGGTCGATTCGAGTTCGGCAAGGCGATTCGCTATTTCGGGAGCGGCAGAAGGCTGTTGGGACAGGACGTCGTCCATCGCAGCTCGGAGCTGTTCGGGGCTTTCGTGATCGTGGCCACAGAGCGGGCAAGCGGATTGTTTAGTCCAGTTCGGCGCTTGCGCTTTGACCTCTGCACCCCAGCGCTGCCACCGATCGATATTTGAATTTAGCTGCTGTCGAAGCTGCGTAAGGGAGAGCGTGGACTCTTGAAGTCGGCGCTCCACGGAGTCGTGGTCTTCCGCGCTAGGAATGGACTGAGCTAGCTCCAATCGGTGTTTTCCCAGCAAGTCGAGTTGCAGGAAAGCGCGGTGCCCTTGTGGAAATTCATCGGCGAAGATACGCCAGCGCTCAAGTTGGACTTGGGCAGACTTTGCTTTTTTCACCGCTTCATCGCGAGCGGCGCGAGTCTGGGCCGCCGCGAATTCAGCTGGCGAATCGTGGGCCGACGCGTCGATCCGGACGGTGGCAACGGCGGTTTGGGTTTGGCCGAGTAGGACGTTAATCTGTCCTAGTCGATTGGCCAATTCGGACGCTCCCGTGACGAGCCGTCGAATCTCGCGATTGCTCACATCGCGTTCATTTTGTGCTTCGCGAAGCGCTTTTTCAAAAACGGGTTTTTGTTCTTCGAGCCATTTCCTCCAAGCACTTCGAGACAACTCGTATTCTGCGAACGCCCCGTTTACCTTCGCATATTCAGCACGCTGCGTTTCCATCGCCCGCTCCGCCGTTGTGAGGCGCTCACGCAGCGAAAGCAGCGCCTCGCGCCGGAGCAACAGGGTCTCGGGCAGGGTCACAGTGAAGAACACGGCGACTTCGCGTAGGAGTGTATCGACTCGACTAAAGTAAGGCCCTGATACTGAAGCTTGCTCTGCCTTAAGCCGTGCCTCGTGGAGGGTAATTTTCTCAAGCACATTGGCGATAGCCGTGCGGGGCGAGTCGATCTGGGCTCGCACGCCCTTCAGTCCTTCGATGCGCCGCCCGACTGGGCCAACTCCGAGAAGTTCGGCGAAAGCTATACCCCTGATTCGCTCCGCGTCTTCTCCGTCATCGAGTAGAAGTGCAAGGCCGTCAGGATTGAAAAACCGGACGGCACGCAACCACTCGGCGCGCGGCTCCTCGACGTTGCGAGAACGGGACGTTTGACCGACATATTGTGGAGTAATCTGTTCAAGAAACTTGGCGGTGGCAGTGGGTTTGCGCGCAGCTCCTCGCGCGTTTGGAATCTGAAGCGAATCGGGCTCTGTTCGCTCAATTTCACGGGTGGCATTGGCCCAATTTGCGGTGGCGTGAACGAGGACGCGTGCGCTGGTCGCGTAACGGTTCAGAAGAGTCTCTGCGGAAACTAATCCTGGTTGAAGGCGGCGAACACGCCCTGTCATCAACCACTCGGCAGCATCGCAAACGCTGGTCTTTGCCGTGCCGTTCGCCGCAAGTAAAACCGTGATCGAGGCATCAAGTGGAATGTCTATGGGGTTCCTGATTCCGCGGAAAGCTTCGATATGAAGGCGCTCAAGTAACATGAAAATCCTCCCGCTCGCGCGCGGCACGAACCGTTTCCTCCGCGACGAGTTTGTAGCTTGCCCCGCTCTTTAGACGATTCTGAATGTCCTCAAGAAATTTTGGGCCGGGGAGTAGTGGCTCGGAAGGAGCCGCAGGGGCCTCGGATTCAGGCAATGCGAGGACTGTGACGCGGTCGAGCCGAGGTATCCATGAAAGGGCGTCGCTGTTTGAGGTTTGGGGCTCAAGCCAAATGGCGTGTCGGCGGCAGATTGACCGGTTTTGCTCAAAGTTACGTAGGGCTTGCTTTGCCTCAACCGAGGCGGGCGGTATTTTGACGGCCACTAGGACGTAGCCATCGCGGCTCCAGTCATTAGCACCCGCCTTGGCTAAGGCTAGGCGCATTGTGTCGCAGGCGAACGTTGCCGTGACGGCGATCTGCTCGGAATCCTCGCTAGGTGAAAGGACACAAAAAAGCAATGCGTAGGGGGCTGAGAACGCGGTGTAGGTGACGCCGGTGAGTTCGACCGGAGGTGTCGCTGGGAAAGCTACGGGTTGGAATCCGACCGCAGCGAGCCTGGGGCGCAACTCCGCGTCCAGCTGCTCCCAAGGATTTGTA
>JANXSB010000209.1 GCA_025352865.1 Chthoniobacter sp.
AAGCTCGCCGGGGACGGCTCGCTTTCGCTCTGCCACCGCACTCCAAAACGCGCCGCCGCGCGGCCAGCGGTTTTCCGTGCGGCCTTTCGCAAAATCATGGCTACGCTTCGCCCCGTGAAAACCTCCCCCGCCCTTTTCGCCGCCCTCCTTTTCTTCACACCGCTTTTCGCCGACGAAAAACCGCAGCCCGCAAGCGACACCCGCCTCGCCCCGCTGAAAGATCTCGACGGCTATTTCCCATTCACTCCACCCGAGTCGCGCGAGGCTTGGGTGACGCGCGCGAACGAATTGCGAATGCAACTCCGCGTCGCCCTCGGCCTTTGGCCCGAGCCCACGCGCACGCCGCTGAACGCGGTCATCCACGGACGGATCGAGCGCGAGGATTTCACGGTCGAGAAAGTTTATTTCGAGTCGATGCCGGGCTTCTTCGTCACCGGCACGCTCTACCGCCCGCGCACGCCGGGGCAGCATCCGGCGGTGCTCTGCCCGCACGGGCATTGGGAGGACGCCCGCTGGTGGGTGCGCGGCGAGGCGGAGATGAAAAAGGAACTCGAGAGCGGAGGTGAGCGGCTGGCGGAAGGCGGTCGCAGCATCTTCCAATCGCTCGGCGTGCAGCTCGCGCGCATGGGCATCGTGGCTTTCAACTACGACATGCTCGGCAACTGCGACTCGCAGCAAATCAACCTCGCGCTCGCGCACAAATTCGCCAAGCAGCGCCCCGACATGAACGCCGCGGATGGCTGGGGATTTTTCAGCCCGCGCGCCGAGGCGAACGCGCAGAGCATCATGGGTCTGCAAACATGGAACTCGATCCGCGCGCTCGACTTTCTCGAATCGCTACCCGACGTGGCAGCGCAGCGACTCGGCTGCACCGGCGCGAGCGGCGGTGGCACGCAGACCTTCATCCTCGGCGCGCTCGACCCGCGGCTCGCCGTGGCGTGTCCGGCAGTGATGGTGAGCACGGCGATGCAGGGCGGCTGCACTTGCGAAAACGCCAGCCTGCTCCGCATCGGCACCGGCAATGTCGAGATCGCCGCGCTCTTCGCACCCAAGCCGCTCGGCATGACCGCCGCGAACGACTGGACGAAGGAAATGGAGACGAAAGGTTTTCCCGAATTGCAAAAGCACTACGCGCTCATGGGTGCGCCGCAGAACGTGGCGCTGTGGCCGCATCTGCAATTCGGGCACAACTACAACATCGTCAGCCGCGAAAATATCTACGCGTTCTTCAACGAACACTTCCGCCTCGGCCTCCCCGCCGAGCGGCTCACCGAGCGCGAATTTCCGCTGCTCACCCGCGAGCAGATGACCGTGTGGGACGACGCGCATCCCGCGCCGCCGGGCGGCGCGGAGTTTGAGAAAAAGCTGCTCCGCTGGTGGCGCGACGACGCGCAGGCGCAGATGGCGAAATCGCCGGAAGCGTTTGAAAAAATCGCGCGCCCGGCGTGGCGGACTTTGATTGGTGTGGCGGACGGTGGCGTCGTCATGCTGACCACCGAGCCGAAGGTCGAGCACACGGAGCAAACCGAGTTTCACCTGGCGACAGGAACCCTGCGCAATCTCGCTTTCGATGAATTGAACGCTGTCATCCGGCTCGAATCCTCGAAACACAACGGACGCACCGTGCTCTGGCTCGACGCCCGCGGAAAGGTGGCGCTCTTCGCCGAGGGAGGAAAACCCAACCCCGAAGTCGCGCGCCTGCTCGACGCCGGCTGCCTCGTGCTCGGCGTCGATTTATTCCAGCAGAACGAGCCCGCGAACCGCACCGTCGCCAACCCGCGCGAAGCTCCCGCCTACACGTACGGCTACAACCGCGCGCTCTTCGCCCAGCGCGTCCACGGTGTCCTCGACGCGCTGCATTTCGCCCGCGCATCCGAACCGCAGTCCACGGTCGCGATCGTCGCCACGGGCGGCGCCGGCCCGCTCGCCGCCGCCGCGCTCGCGAGCGAACCCGCCGCCGCGGATGCCGCAGTCATCGACACCGGCGGCTTTCGTTTTGAAAATGTGGCCGAGTGGCGCGACGTGAATTTTCTCCCCGCCGCCGCGAAGTATGGCGACCTGCCCGGCGCACTCGCGCTCGCCGCACCGCGCCCGCTTTATTTGCTCGGTGAAAGCGCGCCCGCCCTGGCCGAAGCCGCCTACCGCCGCGCGGGTGCGGAGAAAAAGCTGACGCTCGCGCCGAAGGACGCGCCGCTGTCCGCGGCGGTGGATTGGCTGCTTGAGCAGAGCACAAAAAAACCGTGAAAAGTATTTTGGAGCCGCCGCACGTCGCAGACTGCGCCTCACAATAAGGATGAGGTATGAAGGATGAAGGATGAACCCCCCATTCATACCTCATCCTTCATACCTCATACCTCTCCCCCGCCCCGCCCTTGCCAAGCCCGCGCCCACCCCGCTAACCTCGCGCTCCCCTTTTCTATGACCACCACCGCCAAAGCCCCCGCCAAAAAGAAACCGTCCGTGAACAGCGCCGAGAGCCTGCATCGCGAGCACTCGCGGCTCGTCGTCGATGGCGCGGAGCGGGCGGCCAGCCGGGCGATGCTGCATGCGGTCGGGTTCGCGCGAGAGGACTTTAAGAAATCCCAAATCGGCATCGCGAGCACATGGTCGATGGTCACGCCGTGCAACATGCACATCGACGGCCTCGCGCGGCAAACCGAGGCGGGCACGAACACCGCCGGCGCGAAGGGCGTGATCTTCGGGACGATCACCATTTCCGACGGCATCTCGATGGGCACCGAGGGGATGAAATACTCGCTCGTCTCGCGCGAGGTCATCGCGGATTCCATCGAGACGGTCATGGGTTGCGAGGGTTTCGACGGCCTCGTGGCCATCGGCGGCTGCGACAAAAACATGCCCGGCTGCCTCATCGCCATCGCGCGGCTGAACCGCCCGAGCATCTTCGTCTATGGCGGCACGATTCTGCCCGGCTGCATCACCGGCATCCTCGCGGAAAAGCGGCTGCGCAGCGACCGGCGGGAAAAATTTGCCGACAAAAAGCTCGATGTCGTGAGCTGCTTCGAGGCCGTGGGCGAGCACGCCAATGGCCAACTCGACGACCGCGAACTCGCGCTCATCGAGGAGCAGGCCATCCCCGGCGCGGGCTCGTGCGGCGGCATGTACACGGCAAACACCATGGCCAGCGCCATCGAGGCGCTCGGCATGTCTTTGCCCAACAGCTCCGCGCAAAACGCCGTCTCGCCCGCGAAAGCCGCCGACGCGCGGGCCGCGGGCATGGCCGTGGTCGAGCTCATCAAGCGCGGCATCCGCCCGCTCGACATCATGACGAAGAAGGCGTTTGAAAACGCCATCACCGTCGTCATCGCCCTCGGTGGCTCGACCAACGCCGTGCTGCATCTGCTCGCGATGGCCCACAGCGCGGGCGTGGATTTGAAGCTCGACGATTTCACCCGCATCGGCGCGCGCGTGCCAGTACTCGCGGATTTGAAACCGAGCGGGCGCTACCTAATGAGCGAACTCGTGGCCATCGGCGGCCAGACGCCGCTGATGAAAATGCTCCTCGATGCCGGCCTGCTCCACGGCGACTGCCTGACCGTCACCGGCAAGACCGTGGCGGAAAATCTCAAGCGCGTGAAACCGTATCCGAAAGGCCAGGACATCGTTCACGCGCTCGACAACCCGATCAAAAAAGACAGCCACCTCGTCATCCTCTACGGCAACCTCGCGCCCACCGGCGCAGTCGCGAAAATCAGCGGCAAGGAAGGCCTGACCTTTTCCGGCAAAGCCCTCGTCTTTGAAAACGAGCAGACCGCCCTCGCCGCGATCCTCGACGGGCGCGTGAAAAAGGGCCACGTCATCGTCATCCGCCACGAGGGGCCGGTCGGCGGCCCCGGCATGCGCGAGATGCTTTCGCCCACGAGCGCCGTCATGGGCAAAGGGCTCGGCAAAGACGTGGCGCTCATCACCGACGGGCGTTTCAGCGGCGGCTCGCACGGCTTTGTCGTCGGCCACATCACGCCCGAGGCCGCGCTCGGCGGCCCGCTCGCGGTGGTGAAAAACGGCGACCTCATCACCATCGACGCCAACACCCGCGCGCTCACGCTGGACATTCCGAAAACGGAACTCAGCGCCCGACTTTCCAAATGGAAATCGCCGAAGCCGACCTACACGCGCGGAGTGCTCGCGAAATACGCGAAGCAAGTCAGCACGGCTTCGCGCGGCGCGGTCACGGACTAAGCGCAGCCCGTTTTTTCTCGGGCATGACCCTGCGGGAAATCATCCCCGGCACGCCGGACTACGACCAAGCCCTCCGACTCCGCGAAGCGGTTTTGCGCGTTCCTCTCGGACTGCGCCTCACGCCCAACGATCTCGCTGACGACGCGCGCTGCATCCATCTCGGCGGCTTCGAGGACACGCGCCTCGTCGCCATCCTCCTGCTGCATCCCGTGGACGCTCGCACCGTCAAAATGCGCCAGGTCGCCGTACATCCCGCAGGCCAGGGGCGCGGCCTCGGCGCTCAGCTCGTCGCCTGCGCCGAGCGCGTCGCCAAAGACCGCAGCTTCACCCGCATGATCGCCCACGCCCGTGGCACCGCCGTCGGCTTCTATGTCAAAGCCGGTTACTCCGCCACTGGCGCGGACTTTCTCGAAACGACCATCCCGCACAGGCTCGTCACGAAAGACATTTGATCCCGCGCCGCCGCCGCTTGCCATGCGTCTCCCTATCCAACTACCGTCCGTCCGATGAACTCCCCCAGCCTTCCTCCCCCGCTCCCGCCCGGCCCCGAGTGTTACTGCACCGTTTGCGGGACGGAGGCTCCGACGAAACAGGTGATGTTTTTCCAGCACATCGGGGCCATCATCCTGATGTTTAACCGGCACATCAAAGGCCGGATGTGCCGGAGCTGCATCAATGAGTATTTCGCCAAGTACACCGCGATCACCGCGTGCGTCGGCTGGTGGGGCATGATTTCCTTTTTCCTCACGCCTTTTCTGCTGCTGAACAATCTCATCCGCTACCTTTTCTGCCTCGGCCTGAAACCCGGCCCGCACGCACCCGCGACCGGCACCGTTCCGGCCATGCTCGTGCTGCTCGTCGTCGGCGGCGCGCTGACGGTGCTCGCGGGTGTGGTGACGATGGCACTGAACCGCTAGAGCGCGGGCCTTACTGCCACTTCTGCACGCTCTGCTTGAGCACGTCGAAGGCAGTCGCCCGCCCGCCGCGTGCGCCGAGTTCGTCGCGGAAATCTTCGACGTCGGTTTGCAGCTTGGTCACGCGCGGGTAGGCGGTCGCGCCGCGGGTGGTGCGGATCTGCTGGGTCAGCGTCCACAGGCCCTTGGGCATTTTCCAACTGCTGTGCGGCGCGGCGGTTTTCTTGTCGTCGGCGGTGGCGGGCGCGAGCGTGAGGATGTGGTGGAGCAGATCGCCGAGGGCGGCGATGTCGATGCGGATGTCGGCCTCGTAGGCGGTGACGTTGCCCTCGCGGATTTTTTTCGCCTGCTCCCAGCCGGTGATGAGCACCTCGCCAAAATCGCCGACGTGGATGCGCTCGGCGGTGAGCTTTCCGTGGACGAAGCCCTCGCTGTGCGCAAAGGCCAGCGCGTCGCAGACGCCGTGGAAAATGGTGAGCAGTTTCTTGAGGTCAAAGGCGACGATGGCGCTGGATTTCTTCGCGTGCAGGTCGTCGAGGATTTTCGTGAGGCTGGAGCCTTTCATCAGCTTCGCGGTGTAAA
>JANXSB010000224.1 GCA_025352865.1 Chthoniobacter sp.
GTTTGATTCATGACACTCTTCAACTTCGCGCGCTCACTGACCGGCTTTGCGAACAATAGCTGAGTTGCCAGCATGTCGGTCACTGATGGAACGTCGGGCCAACAGAACTCGCGCGGAATGCTCCACTGGACTGAAGCGGCAGTGCGCTGAACTTGGCCGCAGAGCCGCGAGAGCTTTGGTTTGCAGAACCTCGCGTGAGTACTGACAGGCAGTGGGCAAACCTTGCGGACTGCAGGCACGTCAATTCCGAGGCGACGTCCGGTGGAAAGAACCCGCGCGAACGGCCGACCAAAGCCTGGGGTATATCAAGACAACTCGATTCCATCCGTAAGCCTTCCTTTGAGAGCGCTCAACCCGGCGACGTATAACGCGCCGATGAGCGGCGCTGAAGCGCGCAGCGCGGAAGCGTCCGCTCCATTGGCTGGTTAGGCGTCTCAGTCGCTAACTTGAAACCAATCATATTTTCTTCCGTTCCAGTATAGAGCGTTGCTGGAGGACGCCCATCGTACGATTAGGATCGCATCACCGACGAGCGTTACCGGACTGGTTTCAAATGGGCCGTCCAACCGCCCTTTAGGAACTAATGTCCAGGCGTCTGCAGTCGGGAAGCTATTACTGCCTTTTGTGGTTTCAGCTTCTGCCCCAATGACAAACGCCCTTCTTCCAGCGTAGTGAATGACAATTAGAGCTGGCCCCGGAAAACTGAACATGCGTATAAGTGGGATCTCCGCGCACAAAGGCCGACCTGAGAGTCGGCAAGAAGGAGATGTTCATGGTCAAGAGGACAAGGCGCGCGCACTCGGCGGCGCTCAAGGCGAAGGTGGCGTTGGCAGCCCTTCGAGAAGACAAGACGCTGGTGGAATTGGCCAAGCAGTATGAGTTGCATCCCAACCAGATTACCGAGTGGAAACGGCAGTTGGTCGAGCGTGCTTCGGAAGTGTTTTCCAACGGGTCGGCTGGCCCACCGGTTGATCTGAAGCCGCTGCACGCGAAGATTGGCCAGCAGGCACTGGAGATAGATTTTTTGGCGGGCGCGCTCGACAAAGCGGGTTTGTGGAGCGCAAAGGGATGATTAACCGCGAGCACGCCTTACCGGTCAAACGTCAGGCGGCGTTGGTCGGGATCAGTCGTGGCAGCGTGTACTACCTGCCGAGAGCGGCGCCGGCGGCCGAGCTGGCACTGATGCGCCGGATAGACGAGCTGCATCTCAACCATCCCTACGCCGGCAGTCGTCTGCTTCGCGATATGCTGCAACGTGAAGACATCCCGGTGGGACGCAAGCATGTGCGTACCTTGATGCGGCGCATGGGCATCGAAGCCTTGTACCGCCGCCCCGGCACGAGCAAGCGCCATCCTGGGCACACGATTTACCCTTACCTGCTCCGGCACATGACCATCGACCGTGCCAATCAGGTATGGGCCCTGGACACGACCTACGTGCCGATGGCGCGTGGCTTTGTCTATCTCACGGCAGTCATCGACTGGGCCAGCCGCAAGGTGTTGGCGCATCGCGTGGCTGTCACCCTGGAGGCCTGTCACGCGGTCGAGGTGCTCACCGAAGCATTCAATCGCTACGGCGCACCGGACATCGTCAATACCGACCAAGGCAGCCAGTTCACGGCAGCCGAGTTCACTGACTTGGTCAAAAGGCGGGGCTGTCTAATGAGCATGGATGGTCGGGGTGCCTGGCGCGACAACGTGTTCGTCGAACGGCTGTGGCGGACGGTGAAGTATGAAGAGATCTATTTGCATGCATACGACACCGTCCTCGAGGCCAAGACGGGGATCGCGAAACATCTCGATTGGTACAATCGAGCGCGGCCTCACTCCAGCCTTAAGACGCTATCGGGCATGGTACGCAGCCCGCGCACCCCGGACGAGGCGTACCTCATGCTGAGCCCAGCCTACCGGCTGGCGGCGTAGAAACAGAAACCCAGGGGCAGTTCAATAACTCGCTCGGAACCCACTTATAAATCCTGATCCTGTGTTCAGACGATCGGGTCCATCTCTGAAGCTCGCGCTATCTATCGGCTACTCCGGCGCTCGCATGGCGCTTCCCGTGGCGCGCGTCCAGCGTGCGGAGGAACTTGGCTATCACTCGGTGTGGACCGCCGAGGCCTACGGCTCAGACGCGCTGTCGCCGCTCGCCTACCTCGCCGCGGTAACGCATAAAATCAAGCTCGGGGCCGGCATCATTCAACTCGCTGCGCGTACGCCGGCCAATGCTGCGATGACAGCCGCCACGATAGATGCCATGAGTGGCGGCGACCGCATGCTGCTCGGCATCGGCGTATCGGGCCCACAGATCGTGGAAGGTTGGTACGGCCAGCCTTGGGGCAATCCCTATGGTCGCCTCAATGACTATGTGGCGATTATCCGCAAGATCTGGCAACGCGAGGCGCCGGTCACCCACGCCGGCGATGAGATCGCCCTGCCCTATGTGGGTCCCGG